>NZ_DLHL01000042.1 GCF_002483225.1 Gemmatimonas sp. UBA7669
GGCTTTCTCAGCACCCTGCTAAAGGCGGATTCGCTGACCGCGACGACATGGAGCGAGGGCACCCTCTATCGGGGCCGGGGCATACGTGTGGACTTGAGACGAGACCAGGTAAACGGCGGTTCCGGTTGGCAGCTGACGACGTCAGCATTCCGCAGCGCGAACTTCGATCCCCTCCGCGTGCGCCTCAGCGACTTTGAAAGTCTGTTGGACGTGCGGCCTTTTCAGTCGGATGGCCAACGCGGACACGCGCTGGTGCCCATCGGGGTCTCGAACGGGACACGTCCGGTGGTGCTGCCGGGTCTGAACGCGCTCACGTCCACCCAGCAGTTCGAGGCCCTGGCTCTTTCGGAGCTCGACCCCGCCGCTCCCCGGGTGCAGTTGGCGCTGTGGAAACGGGAGGGGCAGTTCCGACTTACCGCCAGTCTGCCGGACAGTGTTCCTGCCGCCCCGCGGCCACGGCCCTGAGCCACGCCAAAACTGATCGGACGATGTGAGGGCCGGGGGTGACACCGCACGCCGGGGCCACCCGTAGATACATTGCCTCGTCGCCCAGGTCCCGGGCCTCAGTTCTCCCCGAGAGGAATGTCATGCTGCGTGTCGCCCCCCGATCCCTCCTGACCGGTCGCCGTCCGGCCGTCCTTGCCTCACTCGCGCTGGCGTTGGCGGTTGCCGCCTGCGGTAGCGACAGCACCACCGCGCCCAACCCGGGGCCTTCGCGGCCCACCCTGGAAAAGCCGCCGGTGGTGGCGCCCAACGCCACCGGGCGCGGCGAGCTGGTGAGCGCCACGCCGTTCCCGGCGGTCATTACACGAATCGAAGCGGGCGCGGTCATTGCCGGTGCCGGCGGCGCGGGGGTGTTCACGCCGCGCTTCGACGTCCAGGGCTTCACGGTGCGTTATCGCACGCCGGGCCTCAACGGACAACTCACTGAGGCCACGGGCGCAGTCTATCTGCCTGTTGGCGCCACGGCGGCGCTGCCTACGGTGGCCTACATGCATGGCACGGTCACCGCGCGCAACAATGTGCCCAGCAATCCGTTTGCGGCCGAAGGCCGTGTGTTCGGCACGGTGTTCGGTACCGATGGGCATATCGTCGTCATGCCCGACTACCTCGGACTCGGCGGCAGCACCGGTGTGCAGCTCTATCTGCATCAGCAGACGCATGCGTCGGCGGCCATCGACCTGATGCGCGCGGCGCGCACACTGGCCACGCAGCGCAGCGTGAGTGTCGATCGCAATCGTCTGTTTGTGACCGGCTATTCGCAGGGGGGCGCGGTGGCGCTCGGCGTGCTGCGCGAACTCGAACGCAATTACACCACGGAGTTCCCGGTGCGTGGCGCGGCCGGCATGTCGGGGCCCTATGACCTGTCGGGTACCGTGCGCACGGCGCTGCTGCTCAACCCGCCGTATCCGCCGGCCGTAGGCTACACGGCGCTCATCACCGGCTCGATGGCCACCGTGTACAACCTCGGCGCCCTGTCGCAGTTCGTGCGTCCTGAAGCCGTCACCGTGACCAACGCCATTCTGAATGGTTCGGCAACGGACGCTCAGCTCGCCACGCTTCCGCGTACGCCGCAGGACCTCCTGGTGACCAGCTTTGTGACGAAGTTGGCCGTGGATACCAACGATCTTTTCTGGCAGGCGCTGGTGGACAATGATGTGTATGACTGGAAACCGAACACGCCGGTGCGTCTCTACTACGGCGGGGCCGACATCGACGTGCCGCCGCAGAACGCGATCACGGCACAGGGCATCATGCAGGCGCGTGGCACCGAGTCGGTGGCGGCGGTGAATGTGGGCAGCACGCTCACACACGGGACCGCTGTGATTCCCGCAACCCTCGCGACCAAGCGTTTCCTCGACAGTCTCTTCGTGCGGCCGTAAGTTTCCAGTATTCGCACCACCTTCGCACACCACCACGAGGACTTCGCAATGACCAACACGTTGCACCGACGCCGGGCGACGCGAACGATGATGGCGCTGGGCGCTGTGACTCTCAGCGCTGCCGTACTGAGCGTATCCGCCCGCAGCGTGTCCGCCATGATCGTGCCGCCGCCCAAGGCCGCCACACCGCGCGCCTCCGGCATCACGTTCAACTACCGTGTCACGTCCACGTCGGACGACAAGCGGCGACGCGAAGCGTCGAACATGTACGCCACCGTGCGCATGCAGGATGGCAACATCCGCATGGACTATGTGGAAGGCATGACGCCGCTCGGCAAGAAGGACGGCTACGTCATCATTCAGGGCGACGCGCAGAAGTTCATCGTGGTCAATCCGAAGGACAAGCAGGCCATGATCATGACGGCTGATGGCTTCGGCAGCGGGCTTGGGGCGCTGATGAACAATCCCATGCTCAAGATGACCATCAGCAACACGTCGTTCCGCTTCAAGGACATGGGTGCGGGCGAGCCCATACTGGGTTACAAGACGCGCAAGGTGCGGACCTGGTACAGCAGCACCATGGAACTCAAGGCCATGATGATGCCCGACCAGAAGATCGTGAGCAACGATTCCAGCGATCAGTGGATCGCGCAGATCGACATCGGCCAGGGTTCGTTTGAGCAGTGGGCCAAGTCCTTCGGCTCCGGCGTGCGCAGCACCAACCCGGAACTCGCCGAGCAACTCAAGGCCTACAACACCGAGTATGGCCGCAAGGGCATGCCGCTCAAGACCGTCACCTGGTCGTCGCAGACCGACAAGAAGGGCAAGGTGACCACCGACGTCATGACCATGGAGGTCACCGATCTCAAGGCGGGTGACATCGACGCGGCGATGTTCGAGATCCCCAAGGGCTATGAAGTGGTCGACCTGACCAAGATGATGGCTGACGCCAAGGCTTCGATGGACAGTGCGAACGCCGAGGCGGCCAAGAACGGCAAGGGTGAGGAGAAGCCGAGCGCCAAGGACGCGCTCAAGAAGGGCCTCGGGGGCCTGATCAAGAAGAAGTAGGTGCTGTCGGGCTGTCCTCGGACCGGACAGTCCGGGATTCCCTGATAAAGTATTCGTTTTCAGGGGCCGACATACGGAGATGGGTACCGCAGCGCTGCGGGGCGAAGACGCCTCCGGCACGATGCGGTACCCGTTCTCGTTCCGGACTCCCCTTTGCGCTGGTTTCTCGATCGCCCAATCGCCACCAAGTTGCTGATGGCCTTCCTCGCCCTTGCTGCCGCCGCGGCGGCCGTCGGGGTTGAAAGTGTCGTGACCATGCGGCGCATGACCGCTGCCGACAAGGTGCTGTACGAGCGTATGACGGTGCCGCTCTCGCAGATCGGGCATGTGGCCAAGCAGTTCCAGCGCATCCGCGTGAACGTCCGGGATGCGCTTTTCAATTCCGAATCACCCGCGAAACTCGAAGAGCGACGGCAGGTGATTGCCGATCTCACGGTGGACCTCGACACCACCATCAAGCTGTTCACGACCACCGTGGTGAGCGCCGAGATGCGGGAACTGGTGGATTCGCTCAATGCGGCCCGCCAGCGTTTTGTGCCGCTTCGTGACCAGACCGTCGCGCTGGCCGCGGCCGGTGACTCGGCCGGCGCCAGAGCGCTGATGAACGGCGACATGTTGCGTGAAGCCAAGGCTGTGGAAGGTGCCATCGAGGACATTCAGAAGGCCAAGGTGACGGACGCCGGCACACTGGCCGCCGCCAACGAAGCGGCCGCTGCGCGCGCCCTGTGGGTGACGCTGCTGGTGGTAGTGGCTGCCGTCGCCCTGGCGCTGGTCGCGGGTGTGTTCCTTTCCCGCCTCATCGGGCGACCGCTGCAGGATATGGCCGCATCTGCACGACGTCTGGCCCTGGGTGATCTCACGCCAATCACACCGCTCGCGCAGGCCGACGAAACGGGCGCCCTGTCGCAGGCCTTTGCCAGCATGGTGGACGCGCAGCGCAGTCTGGCCGAGTCGGCTTCCCGCCTTGCGGCGGGTGACCTGTCAGTGCGGACCACGCCACGTTCGGACGCGGACGTGCTCGGGCAGTCCTTTGTGCACTTGCATGCCGCCCTGGAAGGACTGATTGCCGACAGCACGCGGCTCGCCAACGCGGCCACAGCCGGTCAACTGTCCACGCGCGGCGATGCGGACCGATTCAAGGGCGCATTCGCCGAACTGGTGCGGGGGTTCAACGCCACGCTCGATGCCGTCATCCTGCCGGTGCAAGAGGCCTCGGCGGTGCTCACGCGTCTTGCGGATCGTGACCTCACGGTCCGCGTGCAGGGCGAATATCAGGGCGATCATGCGCAGATCAAGAACTCGCTCAATGCGGCCATCGACGCGTTGTCCGACGCTCTGACGAATGTGTCGGCGTCCACCAACCAGATTGCGAGCGCGGCGGACCAGATTGCCACGACGAGTCAGTCATTGGCGCAGGGCTCGAGCGAGCAGGCCGCGTCGCTGGAAGAAACAACGGCCAGCCTCGCTGAGCTGGGTGGTGCGGCGGTGCGCAACGCGCAGTCGGCACGGCAGGTGCAGGCCCTGGCCAGCGAAGCGCGCGACGTCACGCAGGACGGCGTGGCTTCGATGAACGAGTTGGAGCAAGCCGTACAGGCCATCGGCACGGCGGCCAATCAGACGGCGCAGATCGTGAAGACCATTGACCTGATCTCCTTCCAGACGAATCTGCTGGCACTCAACGCGGCGGTGGAAGCGGCGCGTGCGGGTGATGCGGGCAAGGGCTTCGCGGTGGTGGCCGAGGAAGTGCGGGCGCTCGCCATTCGCTCCGCCGATGCGGCGCGGCAAACGTCTGCGCTCATCGAACAGTCCGTGGAGCGCGCGGCGCGCGGCGGTGTGATTTCCCGCCAGGTGGCCGAGCGGCTCGGCCAGATCGATCGTCAGGTGCAGAAGGTGCACGAGGCGGTCGGTGATATCACGCAGGCCTCGGATGGTCAGCGCGAGGGTGTGGATCAGGTCAACACCGCCATGAGCCAGATGAACGCCGTCACGCAGGGAGTAGCGGCGAGCGCCGAAGAAAGCTCGAGTGCCAGTGAAGAGCTGGCGGGTCAGGCGCAGATGCTGGCCGAGCTGGTGGGGCAGTTCCGGTTGGAGGCTGGTAGCGCGAAGAAGATTGGCCGCAACGTCGATCGCGTGTTGCAGCGGGTGGCGTAACCGCAGCAGCACCGTCTCGACTGGAAACTGACACTTGAACGCAAAGCTCAGAGCTGACCGACAGTCCGGTGAGCTCTGAGCTTTGAGTTCAAGTTTTGGGTTCGGGGTTACGACTACCCAAAGCTCGAAACCCGAACCCAACACTCGAAACTGATCAGTTCCGGGTTTTGAGTTCGGGTTTTGAGTTGTTGGTACTTCAGTACGCGGCTACGACGGAGTTCAGTACGCTGCCAAATCCACGTAGGCCTGACGGAACGTCTCCACCTGCGGCAGCGTGGCGTCCTCGAGCGAGGGCGCGTAGCCCACGAAGGTGTCGGCGCTGGCGACTCGGCGCACGGGCGCATCGAGCCAGGCGAAGCACTCGTCGGCAATGCGCGCGGCGATTTCGGCACCGTAGCCCCACGAGAGCGAGTCTTCGGTGGCCACGATGACGCGGCCCGTCTTGCGAACGGAGGCGTAGACGGCTTCCTCGTCCCAGGGCGAGAGCGTGCGGAGGTCGATGACTTCCACGCTCGGGCCGCCCTCTTCGGCGATCTGCTTGGCCGCCACGAGCGCGCGCTGCACCGTTGCGCCGTAGGTGACGAGCGTGATGTCGCTGCCTTCGCGCAACACGGCCGCCTTGCCGAACGGAATCATGAAGTTGGGGCCCGGGTACTGGCCCTTGTTGTACGTCTGTCGATACAGGTGCTTGTGCTCGAGGAAGATGACCGGGTCATCGCCGCGAATGGCCGTGCGCAACAGGCCGTTGGCGTCGAGCGCGTTGCTCGGGCACACCACGCGCAGGCCGGGGTTGTGCGTGAACAGCGACGCGCCCGTCTGCGAGTGGTAGATGGCGCCGCGGATGTAGCCGCCGTAGGTGGTGCGCACCACCACCGGCGCGCTGAAGGCGTTGTTGGAGCGCCAGCGCATGGTGGCCAGCTCGTCACGCAGCTGCATGAAGGCGGGCCAGATGTAGTCGAAGAACTGGATTTCGACGACGGGCTTGAAGCCGCGCAGCGCGAGACCGATGGCGCGGCCCACGATGTTGGCTTCGGCGAGCGGTGAGTTGTACACGCGCGCGCTGCCGAACTTCGTCTGCAGACCGTGCGTGACCTTGAACACGCCGCCCTTGCCCTTGACCTTGCCGAGGTACTGCTCGCGCGAGACGTCGGCCACGTCTTCACCGAAGACGAGGATGCGTTCGTCGCGCGCCATCTCGTCGCGCATGCAGGCGTTGAGCAGGTCCACCATGGTGGTGGGCTCGCCGCTGAACTGCGGGTCGTCTTCCGTGTCGAAGCGCTCCGAGGTGGTGTCCACGTCGGGCGAGTACACGCCGAAGGGCACGGTCTCGGGCGCGGGCTGCGGCTGCGCGAGCGCGTCGTCGGTGGCGGCGAGAATTTCGGCGTCCACCGCTTCGCGCATGGCCTCGAGTTCCGCCTCGGTGGCGAGGCCCTGCTCCACGAGATAGCGCGGGAAGGTCACCAGCGGATCACGCGCCGCGTCGGCATCACGCTCTTCCTGCGGACGGTAGAACACCTCGTCGTCGGACAGCGAATGCGAGTAGGGGCGGATGACCTTGGCGTGCACGAGGGCCGGGCCCTTGCGCTCGCGCGCGTGCTGCACGGCGCGCTGCATGACGTCGTACGAGGCCAGCAGATCGCAGCCGTCCACTTCCTGGATGTAGAGGCCAGGGAAGGACGAGACGAGCTTGGAGATGGAGCCACCCGCCGTGTTGACTTCAACGGGCACCGAAATGGCGTAGCCGTTGTCCTCGACGAGATAGACCACCGGCAGCTTGAGATTGGTGGCCGTATTGAGCGACTCCCAGAACTCACCTTCCGAGGTGGTGCCGTCACCGGTGGTCACGAGGGTGACGTCATCGCCGGGGAAGCTGTCGTCGCCGATCTCGATCTGGCTGGCGCGCAGCGTGGACTCGGCGCTGCCCACAGCCTGCAGGAACTGCGTGCCGGTGGGGGAGGACACGGAGACGATGTTGAGCGCCTTGTGGCCCCAGTGGCTCGGCATCTGGCGGCCACCCGAGTTGGGGTCGATGGCGGCGCCGACGGCGCTGTAGAGCATTTCGGCCGGCGTCATGCCGAGCTGCAGGCAGAGCGCGCGATCGCGGTAGTAGAGGAAGAACCAGTCGTAGGCGGGGCGCAGGGCCATGGCCGCTGCGGTGCCGATGGCCTCGTGGCCGGCGCCGGAGATCTGGAAGAAAATGCGGTTCTGCCGCTTGAGCTGGATCTCCTTGTCGTCGAGCCGGCGCGAGGTGTACATGACGCGGTAGGCGTCGAGGAGCTGCTCGCGGCTGAGAGGGGAAGTCGTCAGCGCGGGCTCGGCGGCGTCACCCTTGCGGGCTCGGCTCGGACGGGTCGAAGTGGCCATCGGCTTGCTCGATGAAAACGGAAGATTATGCGACGAACTCTGGAAATTTAGCGGACTTGGAGCCCAAATGGGGGCGCCGGCGACCGATTTCCGCGCGGGGACGATTGGGATACGCTCACTGGTTGCCGGCCGCTGCCGTTTTCGGCAGGTTGACAGGGTCCGCACAATGTCCCACCTGCCGCCCCACCTTACCCATGCACGCGCCCACCGCTCCCCGCGTCCCTTCGTCCGGTCACTGCATTTTCTGTGACCTGATCCGGGGCGCCGCCGAAGTCTCCATATGTTACGAGGATGCAACGGCCATCGCGTTCATGGACATTCAACCGGTGAACCCCGGTCACGTACTGGTGGTCCCGCGCGAGCACTACGAAGTCTTGCAGGACATTCCGGGGTCGGTGGGGCTGCATCTATACCAGGTGGCCACCAAGCTCATCCCGGTGGTGCAGGCATCGGCCGGGGCCAGCGACATGAATATCGTCGTCAACTCGGGCACTGCGGCCGGCCAGAACGTGATGCACTACCACATCCACCTGATCCCGCGTCGTGATGGCGATGGCTTCGACGTGCCGCTGCCGTTCCCGGGCTCCGTGATGCCCAATCGCCAGCAGCTCGACGCCATGGCCGCGCGCATCGGCAGCCAGTTGCGCGACCCCCTGCGCAACTGAATACCGACTGCTCGGCAACTGTTGGACATCTGATTGGCAACAAGGACCGTGAAAGGCGCACCCCACTCTTGACGAGAGCAGGTTCGTGACCCTATAGTCGCGAAGCAGTCGCTGGCGTGTCCACTTGGTTTCCCAGGAGGATGATGCGCTCCATTCGCGGTAGCTCACGGTCCGGCGGGGCATTGCCCCGCTCGTCCGGCGTCCGGCTCCTTCCGAGCCGTCGTCGTCGCCCCTCTGCCCAATCCCGCCCCGCCTCCGGCGCTCGCGCCGCAGCCGGGGCGTCGTCGTTTCGGGGACAGGTGGCCCGAAAACAGGCGCTGCGCAAAGGCGCCCTGCGAGATTGTGGTCAGCGCTGTGTGTACTGCGCGACGCGACTCGATCAGCGCACGGCCACACTCGATCACGTGATTCCCGTGGCGCGCGGTGGCGCGCACGATATCGGCAACCTCGTGTCGGCCTGTGCGCCCTGCAATCGACTCAAGGGTGATCTGCTGCCCTTTGAGTTCTTTGCGCGTCACCCCTGGGCTGGTGCCAACTTCGTACGCTACGCGCGCAACGTGACCCGCGCGCTCAAGCGTGGGGCCAGACGCGCGGTGAGTCTGGCCTTCGCGGAACCGGACGATCGGATGGCGGCCTGAGCATGCGTGGCGCGCTGCGTCCCTTCGTGTCGGGTTCGACACTGCTCATTCTGCTCTTGCTCACGGCATTGCTGCTGCGCCTGTAGGCGGGTCGCAGTGCGCGGGTCGCAGTGCGATGAACAGCAGATTGCCGGTGGCGGGTTATGATTCCTCATGACCCGCTGCCTGCGTTTGTTGGTGGGCCGAGGCGCCGCAGTGCGGCTCGGTTTGATTCTGCTGCTGAGCGTGCCGGCACTCCCGGCGCAGAGCCGACCATCGGCCCCGTCGGACAGCATCGTACGTCTGGCCGTCGATGGCTCGCGGGTGCGCGGGGTGCCGTTTGTGGCGCTGCTCGACGAGCGGCGCTACCGCGTGGAAGCCGACGGGCGATCGGAGACGACCCTGCGTCAGGTGGTGCAGGTGCTTGACGCCAATGCCGTGCGCGGCGCGGCCGAACGCGCCATCGGCTATCACGGCGGCATGCAGCAACTCACGCTGCATTGGGTGCGCGTGCTGCGCCCGAACGGCGAGGTACTCAGCGACTCGGTGGCCCAGTCGCAGGATGCCGAGGTGCCGGTATCCATGAACGCGCCCATCTACACCGGACAGCGTGTGCGGCGGCTGTCACTGGCTGGCGTCGCAGCCGGAGTCATCATCGACATGTCGTACACGGTCACGCAACGCACGCCACCACGGCCTGGCGATGTGTTTGCGCGCTGGACGCAAAGTGGGCCGGCACCGGTTCGGCAATCCATTTTCGAAGTGGACGCGCCATCGGCCATGCCGCTGCGTGTGATTGAGCGCAACCTGACCACACGGCGCACGGAGCGTGACTCCGCCGGCCGCCGCGTCTTACGCTGGACGCTGAGCGACCCGCCGCCGCTACGTGCCGAACCCTTTGCCGCCGATTCCAACGACGTGGTGCCCAGCGTGGTGGTGGGACCCGCCGGCGATTGGACACCGGTTTCGCGCTGGTATGATGCCCTGGCTCGCACACGCTACACGCTCACACCGGCCGTCCTTACACGCGCCGACTCGGTGCTGCGTGCCGCCGCCGTGCGCACTCGGCAGGACAGTGTGCGCGCGTGGCACCGTTGGGTGGCGCAGGATGTCCGATACGTCTCCATTTCGCTGGGGCTCGGGGGCTATCAGCCACGAACGCCCGACGAGGTACTGCAGTCCGGTGTCGGCGACTGCAAGGACAAAACCACGTTGTTCGTGGCGCTGCTGCGTCATGCGGGTATCAAGGCCGAGCCGGTATTGTTGTCGACGGCGGGCCGTCCGCTGGCCGATGTGCCCAGCGTGCTGCAGTTCAATCACGCCATTGCTGCCGTCCCGCAGGATGGTGGCTGGCAACTCACGGATCTCACCGCGGAGCTGGTGCCGTACGGTGAATTGCCGGTGAGCTATCAGGGCGCCTTCGCGCTGCAGGTGGCGGGTGATGGATCAGCCCGACCCATCACCATCCCGGTCGCACCGGCAGGTGCACACGGCACGAGCACGCGCATGCAGGTGGTGGTGGACAGTTCGGGCCACGCCGAGGGCACGAGTGAGGAAACGGCGCGCGGCAACATGGCGCTGGCCATGCGCGCCGTGATGGCCGCCGCACCGGACTCGGCGCGCCGCGATGGACTCATGCGCGGCATGGCGCAACGCATTGGCAGCGGCGTGCTGGACAACGTGCAGATCACCGCCCTCGAGGGGTTCGACGGACGCGATTTGTCGGCTACCCCGCGATTGCGCTATCGCGTGCAATACGATCGCGCCGTGCGCAGCGTGGGCAGCGCGCGCGTGCTCCAGGTCCCGCCGCCGCTGCGTGGGCCGGCGCGGCAGTTCGCGGCCGCCGTGCGCAGTCTGGAGTCGTCACCCGCACGGCGCCTCCCCATTGATGCCGCGCGTCTCTTGCCCCCCAACGAAAGCCTGATCGAGTGGCAGGTCACACTCCCCGAGGGCTGGGTGGCCGAGTTGCCGGCACCGGTGCGCGCCGTGAGTTTCTTTGGCAGCTACGAGTCGGCGTGGAGTCAGTCAGGCCGCATCCTGACGCTGCGTCGGCGCATCGTCGGCACATCCGGCACCTTCCCCCCGGAGCGGATGCCGGAAGTGTTGGTGTGGTTGCGAGCGGTTGGTGCCGATGACGTCGAGTTCGTGACCATGCGCTCGGCACGTTGAACGTTACGCTGAGCGTTACGCTGAGTTACCCGACTTTCCCCCATTCCCGAGTCACCCATGCGTTGGATACCCGGCGGACGTAGCCGCAACCTCGAAGATCGTCGTGGCGCGAGTGGTGGTGCGGGCGGTGGCGGAATGGGCGGCGGTCCACGCGGCGGCATGCGTCTTGGACTGGGCGGCATGGTGTTGTTGCTGGTGCTCAGTCTCATCTTCAAGCGCGATCTCATTACGCCGGTCATGGGCGGGCTGGATGGCGCGGTGGGCGGCAATGCGCCGTCGGCCATGTCGCCCGGCGGCGCGGCAAGTCCCGCGCCCGTCAACGACCCCGCCGAAGAAGACCTCGTGCAGTTCGTATCGATGGTGCTGGACAGCGCACAGTCCACCTGGCAGCGACACATTCCGCGCTATCGTGAGGCGCGGCTGGTGCTGTTCCGGAACGCCACACCCTCGGCCTGTGGCCTTGGGGAATCGGCGACCGGACCGTTCTACTGCCCGGGTGATGACCGCGTGTACATCGACCTCGCGTTCTTCGATCAGTTGCACGCGCAGTTCGGCGCGCCGGGTGACTTTGCGCAGGCCTATGTGCTGGCGCACGAAGTGGGGCACCACGTGCAGAACGTGCTGGGCACCGAACAGCAGGTGCGTCGCCTGCAAGGCGAGAACCCCGGTGCGCGCAATCGTCTGTCGGTCGCCATGGAGCTGCAGGCCGACTGCTACGCGGGCGTGTGGGCCTTCGACGCAGCACGCGCCAACATGCTGGAAGCGGGTGACATCGACGAGGGACTCAATGCCGCCGCGGCCGTGGGTGATGATCGCTTGCAGCAGATGGGTGGTGGCCGTGTGCGTCCCGAATCGTTCACCCATGGGTCCTCTGCGGAACGCCGGCAATGGTTTCGCCGCGGCTTCGAGTCGGGCGATCCGCGGCAGTGCGACACCTTTGCCGCGTTGGGGCAGGGTCGGTGAGCGAGCGACCGGCATACGCACCACGCCCCGGTGTGGTGCAGGAGCAGGCCTGGCCCGCCATGCGTGAGGGGCCATGGCCCGTCGCACTGCTGCCGTTTGGTGCCACTGAGCCACACAACACCCATCTGCCCTACGGGACCGACACCATCCTTGGCTCGCATGTGGCGGCGCAGGTCTCCGCGGCCTGTCTGTCGCGGGGGGTAAACGTGGCCACACTGCCGGCGCTGCCGTTCGGCGTCAACACCACGCAACTCGATCTGCCGTTCACCATCAATTGCATGCCGAGCACGCAGCTCGCGCTGTTGCGCGATGTGGTGCAGAGTCTTGCGCCTCACGGTGTTCGCGCACTGGTGCTGCTCAATGCCCATGGTGGCAATGAGCTGCGCGCCCTCGTGCGCGAACTGCAGCCTTCAACGCCCGTGGTGCTGAGTATCGTGAATTGGTGGCAGGCCGGTGACCATGCGCACTTTGCCGAGGCCGGGGATCACGCCGGAGAGCTGGAAACGGCCGCCATGCTGCACGTGGCACCACAGCTCGTGCAACCGGATCGCGCGAGCTGGGGCGACGGCCATGCGCGGCCAAGCGTGTTCGATGGCGTGCGCGCGGGATGGGCCTGGATGCCGCGTCGCTGGACGCAGGTTACGGATGACACCGGTGTGGGTAATCCGGCCCAGGCCACGGCCGAACGTGGCGCAGCATTTGTGGCACAGGCGGTGGAGCGCATTGCTGCCTATTGCGTGCAGCTCGCCAGCGTCGATCCCGCCGCCATGTGGCGGGATCGACCGCATGACGATCAGTAATCCACGGGACGCAGGTACGATTCGCCAATGCCGGACTGGCTGACCAGTGCGGTCGCGGGCGGACGGCGCTTCCAGTGCGTGCCGTTGAGTCGGCGGGATACCAGCTGCAGTTCGTCTTCGCCGAACCCACGCGCCAGCAGGGCCTCGTGCGAATACCCGTGCAACAGGCCGTTCAGAATCTCGTCGGCGCGCGCGTAGGAAATGCCGAGATCGTTCTCATCGGTCTGGCCGACAATCAGGTCTGCCGTGGGCGGCTTGCTGACGATGACGTCCGGCACTTCGAGATGCCGCGCGAGCTGCCACACCTGCGTCTTGTACAGATCGCCGATGGGGTTGATGGGCGGCGAATCGTCGGCGTGCCAGGTGAAATAACCGAAGAGCCGTTCGGTCTTGTTGCCCGTGCCAAGGGGCAGGGCCCGATAACGCGCGGAGAGATCGAAGAGCGCAATCATGCGCGTGCGGGCCATGACGTTGCCACGGCGTCCGCCATCCGCATCCGGCTCATTGGCGAGATAGCCATCAACGGCCGCCGAAATGTCGATGGTGCGCGACTCGATACCCAACGCGTCGATCACCAGTTGCGCGTGTTCAAGCGACTCGGTGCTGGACGTGCGATACGGCAGACGTACCCCGATGACGTTCTCGGCACCGAGCGCACGCACCGCCAGCGCGGCCGTGACGGCGGAGTCGACGCCACCGGAAATGCCCACCACGGCCTTGCCGAAGCCACGTCGGGTCATCTCGTCGCGCAGAAAGCCCGTGAGCCACTCTTCGGTGAGTGCGGCATCGAGCGTGAGTGGCGGCGGGCCACCATGGTCGCGCATGCCGTGACGGATGACCGGCAATTGCTCGGGCAGGCCACGCACCACCGACTCGGCGCGCTTGAGGGCCTCGGTGGGCACCGGGAATTCGCCGGTGGTGAACCCCCGCGCGCCACGCAGCAGATCGGCGGCAGCCGGCTCCGGCCCGTCGTACGAAAGCGGAACATTGACGCTGTCGGTAATTCGTCGGACGTTGTCCAGTACATGCGGCAGCGCGACGCGCAGATCACTGAGCAACGGGCTGTCGGCCCGCGCGCGCACCAGATCGTCGAGGTCGAGTGTGAGCGAGACAAAGCTCTCCGTCCACACCGGCGCGCGGCCGCGCACGTCGCCACCGGGGCCCACGAGGTGTGAGGTGCCGAAGAAGCGCTTGCCACCCTCGGTACCCACGAGATTGACGAAACTCGCGTACACGCCGTGCTCCTCGGCAATGTCGCGAATGAGGCGCTCCCAGCGCGCGGCGCTGTAGGGGCCGGGCACGCCGTCATCACGAGGCCAGACGCCACGTGCTGGAGCGGCCGACGACACGAACACCACCTGGGCGCCGTCGAGTGCGGCAAGGGTGCCACTCAACGAGTGCCAGGCGTCTTCGCAGACCAGCAGAGCGGCACGCCCCCAGGGCGTTTCGAAGGCGCGGATGTCGGTGCCGCGCTCCACAAAGCGCTCTTCGTCGAAGAGCCCGTAGGTGGGCAGGAAATTCTTGCGGTGCACGTGACGGATGACCGGCGGTCCGTCATCGAGGCCCATGGTGATGTAGGCGGCGCTGTTGTGCAGCGTATCGCGCCAGCGTTCGTAGAAGCCGATCACCACGTCGAGTGGCACGGCGTCGAGGCCGGCGTTCGCGCAGGCCGTGCGGTAGGCCTCGTCAAGATCGTAGGCCAATGCGCCAGCGGAGCAGGCGACCTCGCGTACGCCGCCTTCCACGAAGTAGCCGGAGAGGGCCGTTTCGGGAAACTGCACGACCTGTGGGCGTGGCTCGAGGGCCGAGGCCTGCGCACACAGGCGACCGATACGGGCAAGGTTGCCGGCCACGTCGCCCTTGCGGGGCGCGAACTGGCAGAGAGCGATGGTCAGCGGACGAATTGGGTCACCGGGCATGGTGAAAAGATAGCATGTGACCCTCGTCACCGAACGGGCGCGCCGTCGCCGTGTATGATTCCCCCATGGCCGTGCCACATGAATCCAGACTGCGCCGCCGCGCCGCGATGATGGGGACGTTGCTGTTGGCGGCGCTGACTGCGCCCGGCCCTGTCGTGTCGCAGGCGTCGTCGCAGGCGTCTCCCTCCGCGTCACAGCCCGCGGAGCCCTGGCGCATCATCACACCGCCGCAGGTGACCCAGGTGCTGGCACGCGACGGGACGCTGATCGGTGAAATTGGTCGCGAGCGTCGCCTCAGTGTGCCGCTGCGTTCACTGCCCCGCTATGTGGGGCAGGCCTTCATTGCCGTCGAAGACAAGCGCTTCTACCAGCACGATGGTGTGGACCTGGTGGGCGTGGCCGGCGCACTCAAGGACGCGGTGACCAAGGGTGATTTGCGTGGGGCCAGCACCATCACGCAGTTGCTGGTGGGCAACATGCATCCCGACATCATCGATCGCCGCGACCGTTCGCCATCGCGCAAACTGCGCGAGCAGGCCGCCGCGCGTGAGATGGAGCGCCATTACTCGAAGGAACAGATTCTCGAAGCGTTTCTCAATCAGATCTCCTTTGGGAGTGGCGCGTTTGGCATCGAGATGGCGGCGCGTCAGTACTTCGGCAAGGGCGCGGCGGATCTCACGCTGGCCGAGGCGGCGTCGCTGGCGTCCATGCCCAAGAGTCCCGTGTTGTACGACCCGGTTCGCAATGCGGATCGCAACCGGCAGCGGCGCAACACGGTGCTCGCGCTCATGGCCGAGCAGGGCTACATCACGGCGGCCCAGGCGGCGGCAGCGCAGCGAGAACCGCTCCGCACCGTGTCCCGCACCGTGAGTCTCGCCCCGTGGGTGACCGACGTGGTGCGCGTGCAGGCCGAGCGTGCGGGTGTGCCGGTGATGCAGGGTGGATTTCGCATTCACACCACCGTGGACGCAGCGCTGCAGCGTCAGGCGCAGGAGGCGCTGGCCGAAGGCATTGCAGAGATCGAGTCGCGCCCGGGGTTTCGCGGCAAACGCTGTGCGGGTGAGGCCTCGGCGTCGTCTGCGGCCAGCAAGCGCCCGCGGGTTGACGACTGTCTTGAAGGAGCCGTCGTGGTGCTCGATCCGGCCAGCGGGGATGTGCGCGCGCTGGTGGGCGGACGTGACTATGCGCGATCGAGCTTCAATCGTGCCGTGGATGGCAATCGCCAGCCCGGTTCGAGCTTCAAGGCCTTTGTGTATGCACAGGCGCTGGCACAGGGACTGACCGCCAATGCCATGGTGGCCGATACGGCGCTGCGTGTGCGTCTCGACAACGGTCAGGTGTATGCACCCGACAATGCCGACAACAGCTTTCTTGGTGCGATGACGGTGCGCGAAGCCCTGGCGCGCTCACGCAATCCGGTGGCGGTCCAACTGGCGTTGGCGGTGGGCATGGACTCCGTGGCCGCCCTCGCGCGTCGCGCGGGCTTGCGCGCGCCCATTGCGCTCTACCCCTCGAGTGCACTCGGCGCGAGTGTGGTGCAGCCGCTCGATTTTGTGGCGGCCTACGCCGCGTTCGACAACGGTGGCGTGAGTGTCGATCCGCGCTTCATGCAGCGCATTGAGGATCGCAACGGCCGGGTCGTGCACTCCGCGAGTGGTGGTGCCATGCGCGCCGCCATGGATCCGCGTGTGGCGTTCATCGTGCGCGACATGATGCAGGACGCCGTCACGCGAGGGACCGCCACGGCCGTGCGTCGTCTCGTGCCCGATCATGTGCCGGTGGCCGGCAAGACCGGCACCACCAACGACAATGCCGACGTGTGGTTTGTGGGCATGACGCCCGAGCTGGTCACGGGCGTGTGGCTCGGCTTCGACAAGCCGGCCATGATTGCCCCGGGCGCGGCGGGTGGGACGCTGGCTGGGCCCATTGCCGGGCGCATTCTGGCGGCGGCGTACGCCGGCAAGTCGGCCGGCTCCTGGACGCCGCCTCCCGGCCTCGTGCCGGTGGAACTCGATCGCAGCACCGGCCAACTGGCCACTGCCAACACGGCGCCGGCGCAGCGTTATACGGAGTGGTTCCTGCTTGGTACCGAACCCGGTGCGCAGGCCTGGCCGCTGAGTCTCTTCCGACTCGGGCCTATTGGTCACTAGCCGCATTCATTGACGAGTTGTTTTGTCGGGAATCTGTACCGTAACTGTACGGGGATCACGCAGGTAGAGAACCGGAATGGAATGGCCGGGGGGAGGTGTCGAGCTTTCGTCCCATGACACCTCCGACCTCTCGCCCCGCGCCTCGTTCAGGCTCCGCTTCGGCACAAGACGCCAGGCAATCCCGCGCCCGCGGCGGGACCGGCATTGTCATGATGAACCTCGGTGGACCGGCGACGCTCGACGATGTCGAACCGTTCCTCGTACGCCTCTTCCTGGACAAGGAGATCATCCAGCTCCCGTTTCAGGACGTCCTCGGCAAGTTCATCGCCACGCGTCGTGCTCCCAAGGTGCGCAAGCTGTACGAGGCCATTGGTGGTGGTTCGCCCATTCTGCGCTGGACGACCGCGCAGGGTGAGGCCATGTGCCGACGTCTCGACGAGATGTCGCCCGGGACGGCGCCGCATCGCTTCTACGTGGCATTTCGCTACACGCAGCCGTTTGCCGATGATGCGCTGCGCGCCATGCAGGCCGACGGCGTGGAGCGCGCCGTGGCCTTCACGCAGTATCCACAGTGGTCCTGCTCCACGACGGGTTCGAGTCTCAACGACCTGTGGCGTGCGGCCAAGCGGACGGGCCTCGAGGATGCCTTCACGTGGAGCATCATCGATCGCTGGGGTGAGCATCCGGGCTTCGTGTCGGCCATGGCGAGCACGGTGGAAGACGGCCTGGAGGCGTATCCCGAAGCGGAGCGTGACGATGTGCTGGTGATGTTCTCGGCGCACTCGCTGCCGCTGTCGGTGATCGATCGGGGCGATGCGTATCCAGCGGAAATCGCGGCGTCGGTCAGTCGGGTGGTGGAGACCATCGGGCTCAGGAATCCGTGGATGGTGACGTATCAGTCGGAGGTGGGCCCGGTGCGTTGGCTCGGTCCCAGCACGGAGACGGTCATCGAGCAGCTGGCGGCGCGTGGGCAGAGGAATCTGCTCGTGGTGCCCATTGCATTCACCAGCGATCACATCGAGACGCTGTCGGAGCTCGACATCGAGTACGCCACGCTCGCGCGTGAGCACGGGATGACGGGCTTTCATCGTGCGCCGGCGCTCAATGCGCGGCCCGAGTTTCTCGATGCGCTGGCCGACATCGTGCACGCGCATCTCACGTCGGGCGCGCCGTACAGCACGCAGTACCGCACGCGCTGCCCGGGTTGCGTGAACGCGGCCTGCCGCGGTGTGCCGTCCAAGGTCGTCTCGGCTGACAGCGTCTCCTGCGCAGCGGAAGCCGCCGAAGACGCTGAACGCGAGATGATCAACTCGATGACCTCGTCGGCCGCGTAACCCGTGTTCCTGCTGCCGTTTCATGTGGTGGGCTGCGCGCATGAGAGCACGCGCGCGGATGTGGTGGGGCAGTTGCGTCCCGACCCGCTGCGTCAGCGTGCGCTGCTGCGCGAGCTGGCCGCACAGGGTGTAGAGGCCGTGCTGCTGGCCACCTGCCACCGCAGCGAGTTGTACTGGTGGGGCGACCATGATCTCGAGCCGTGGTTCGAGACGAACATCGTCGGTGCACATCGCCATGCGGTCAACGTGTCGCGGCACGACGCCGACCTCGCCGTGCGTCACCTGTTTGGTGTAGCGGCCGGCATGCACTCGGTGCGCTTTGGTGAGCCGGAAATTCTGGGTCAGGTGCGTCAGGCCTGGCTGACCGCGCGTGACGCTGGGGCCGTGCGCGGTGAATTGGACAGCGTTTTCCGCCATGCGGTTGACGCGGCGCGCCACATCCGCGCGGCCATTGGCGACGAGGTGGATGGCACGCTGGGTGATCGCGTGGTGGCGCGCCTGGCGTCATTCGTGGAGCGCGAAGCTGCACGCAGTGGTGGACCACTCCCGGTAGTGGTGGTGGGATCGGGCGATGCGGCGCGTGGTGTGCTGGACGCCATGGCCCGGGCCGTGCTGCCGGTGCAGGTCGGCGTCACCAATCGCACGATGTCGCGCGCGGAAACGGTGGCCATTGCGCATGGCGCCGAGGTGATTGCCTGGGAGCAGCGTGAGCAGGCCATGGCGGAGGCGCGTGTGGTGATCTTTGCCATCCATGCCTCCACGCCGTTGCTGCGGGGTGAGGCGCTTGCCGTGCTGAGTGCTGCAGGGCCGGCGCGTTTGTGGGTGGATCTCGGGGTGCCGGGTGCGGTGGATCCCGCCGTGTCGGCCACGCCGTCGGCACGCGACGCGTGGGCGGCGGGCGGGCTCGACTTCGTCACGTTGGACGAGTTGTCGCAGGATGTGGGGCCGGAGCGCCGGGCGCAGCGCAGTCGCAAGGCCACCTGGGCGCTGCAACTGGAGCTGGCGCGATTTGCGCGGGCCACGCATCGGCATGCGCTGGGGGCGCGGCTTGGAGCGCTCGAAGCGCAGGCGGTGGCCGTGGCTACGTCGCAGACGGAGGCCAGCCGGGATGAAGTGGCGCGGAGGGTGACGCGGTTGGTGTTGAGGGAATTGACGAGGCAGTGAGAGGGCGGGCGCTCGATAACTGCGGCCGCTCGATCCACCGTTCTGGGCCGTGAGCTATGAGTTCTGGGTGAGAGTGGTGTTGGCCGCAACACCACGCAATCCGGAAGTTGCGGATCGCGAGATCCCGCCCTTGCACCACTCACACTCAAACCCCATCACACAGATCCCAGAACGGTGGATCGAGCGACCGCAGTTCTCGAGCGTCGCGCCCGCGTCCGCCCTATTCATGCCGAATCGCGTCGATCGGACTGAGTCGCGCCGCACGTCGCGCGGGATACGTGCCAAACACCAATCCCACGACAATGGGTGCCAGCGACGCCACGATGAGCGTGGACAGCGAGAAGCTGGCCTGCAGGAAGCCCGCGTCGGATTGCGCGCGAATGATGGCGGTGATGCCAAAGGCCGCCACCAAGCCAAGGGCAATGCCCACCGCACTGCCGGTGCCGGCCACCGCCACCGACTCGGCGAGGAACTGCAGCAGAATGTCCCGGCGTCGCGCGCCCATGGCCTTGCGAATGCCGATTTCGCGCGTGCGCTCGCTCACCGAAGCCAACAGCACGTTCATGATGCCGATGCCGCCCACGATGAGCGAAATGCCCGTGATGGCGCCAAGGAACAGCTTGAACATGAGAATGCCCTGCATGGCCTGCTGCAGTCTCGCCCGCGACGTTTGCACCAGCACCTTTTCGCTACGCTTGCCCCAGCGTTCGGCCACCCACCCCTGCACCTCGGCTTCGAGCGCCGGCACCTGTTCCACGCGGGGCGCACGCACGATCAGCGTGGTGGGGCGTGGGGTCGCCATGGGCGGCAGCACGGCATGCGCGGTGGCAAAGGGAATGAGCGCCGACTGACTGCCATCGCGCTCGCCTTCAAACGGCTCCAGCACGCCAATCACTTCGGTTGGCTGACCATTGATGCGCACATTGCGTCCGACGATGCTGTGCGGGGCCCGCCCGTCCATGAGATCGCGAGCCAGCAACCAGGACAGCACCGCCACCTTGGCACCACGCGATGCCTCGGCGTCGGTAAAGAATCGGCCGGCATCGAGCTCGAGGTGGCTGAACTCCTCAATGCGGGCCAATGAACCCGTAATCGAGGTCTGCCGCCGTTTGCCGGTCTCGGGCAGGTCCACGGTGGTTGTGCCACTCACCTGCAGGGCGACCGCGTCAGCCAGCGGCACGTCCTTCACGTCGGCCGCGTCCTGTGGGCCAAAGATCGGATAGTCGCGAACCGGGAAGACCTGACCGTCCACCCGCTCGGTCGTGCGGGCCGCGATGCTCACGGTCTGCACATCGGTGGTTCGCTCGATTTGTGATCGCGCGGCCTGCTCCATGCCGTCGCCGAGGCAGAGGACCGCGACCAGGGAGGCCACACCGATCACGACACCGAGGGTGGAGAGAATGGTGCGCAGCGGATTGACGCGCATGGCGTCCACGCCCACCCAGGCGCCGGTCCGAATACTGGTCAGGAAATGAATCATGGGCCCAACTACGAGGGCCGCCCGCCGGGAGTTCCAGCGGACGGCCCCAATCTCCAGCAAAGGCCTCAGACGCCGACGAGTTCCGGTTCGGGCTCGGCGACCGGGGCGTCCACCAGGGCAATGCGCAGCACGTCCCGCAGGGTCTCCACCGGGTGGAAGCGCAGGAGCTGGCGCACCTCCTCCGGCACGTCCTCGAGATCGGCCTCGTTGGCCTTGGGAATGATGACTTCCTTGATGCCGGCACGATGGGCGCCGAGGACCTTCTCCTTCACGCCGCCGATGGGCAGCACGCGCCCACGCAGCGTGATTTCGCCGGTCATGGAGACGTCGCGCCGCACCTTGCGATTGCTCATCTCGCTCACGAGTGCCGTGGCAATCGCGATACCCGCGCTCGGGCCATCCTTGGGAATGGCGCCGGCCGGCACGTGGATGTGTGCCTCGCTCGCACTGGCCACCCGCTCCAGCGGAATGCCCAGCGCTTCGGCGTTGTTGGTGGCATAGGTCAGCGCGGCGCGCGCGCTCTCCTTCATCACATCACCCAGCTGACCGGTGAGAATGAGGGAGATGGGCCCCACACGCACCTGCTCCTCGTCGTCGGTGGGACGCGTGCGGGACCCGCGGCGAATGCTGGCCTCGACGAACATGATGTCGCCACCCATCGGCGTGTAGTACATGCCCGTGGAGATACCCACCTCGTCGTGTTCGGCGGCCCGCTCGGGATGCACCTTGGGTCGGCCGAGCAGTTCACGCACCTCGTCGGCGCTGATGATCTGATCGTCGATGGTGCCGGTGTCGCCCATGGCCACACGCCGTGCCACCTTGCGCGCCACCTTGCCAAGCTCACGCTCGAGCTGACGCACACCGCTTTCGCGCGTGTATTCGCTGATGACCTTCATCACCGCATCGTCGGTGAAGTTGAGATCGCGATTGGACAGGCCCGACTCCTCGAGCTGACGCGGCACGAGATACTTCTTGGCAATCTCCGCCTTCACACGCTCGGTGTAGCCGCTGAACTCCACCACTTCCATGCGGTCGAGCAGCGGACCGGGAATGTTCTGGATGAAGTTGGAGGTGGCGATGAACAGCACCTCGCTCAGGTCGAAGGGCACCCCGAGGTAGTGATCGGTGAAGGAGTCGTTCTGCGCCGGATCGAGCACCTCCAGCAGGGCGCTCGACGGGTCACCCTGGTACGACTGGCCGAGCTTGTCGACTTCGTCGAGCAGGAAGACGGGATTGCGGGTCCCCGCCTGCTTGAGGCCCTGGATGATGCGGCCCGGCATGGCGCCAACATACGTGCGGCGATGGCCGCGAATGTCGGCCTCGTCGCGTGCACCACCGAGGGCCACGCGCACGTATTCGCGGCCCAGCGCGCGGGCGATGGACTTGGCGATGCTGGTCTTGCCCACACCCGGCGGGCCGTTGAAGAGCAGAATGGGGCCGCGGGCCATGGCCCGTGACTTGGCTTCGCGCGTATCGGTGATGGTGCGCTCTTCCCCGTTGGCACCCAGCGCCGGCGTGGCGTCGCTGGTGTCGCCCTTGAGCTTCGAGACGGGGAACTCACCTGTGGTGGCCACTTCACTGGCCACCTGCTGCGCGCGCAACTGACGCACGGCCAGGAACTCGAGGACGCGGTCCTTCACGTCCTTGAGGCCATAGTGATCCTCGTCGAGGATGGTGCCGGCGTTGGCCAGTTCCAGCTGGTCATCGCTGCGCGTGTTCCAGGGCAGCTCGGCAATCCACTCGAGGTAGGTGCGGATGACCTGCGCCTCCATGCTCTCGCGACCGGCGCGCTCGAGGCGACCGAGTTCGCGTTCCACCTCGGCGCGGGCCTCCTTGGGCAGTTCGAGGGCCGTGAGCTTCTCGCGCAGTTCGGCGATTTCCTTGCCGGTGTCGTCGTCGCCCAGCTCCTTCTGAATGGCCTTGAGCTGCTCGCGCAGGAACATCTCGCGCTGCCGCTCGCCAAGCTCTTCCTGCACCTGCGACTTGATGTCTTCCTGCGCTTCGAGCAACCCGATCTGGCGCTGCACGTGCACCAGCACGCGGCGCAGCCGCTCTTCCACGCTCAGCGTTTCGAGCAGGCCCTGCTTCTCGGGCACCGTGAGTTCGATGTAGCCGGCCACGAGGTCGGCAAAGCGGCCGGCGTCTTCCACGGAGTCGAGCACCTGATGCACGACCTCCTCGGGCAGACCGCGCTTCTCGCCGAGTTCGGCGGCGCGCTCGCGTGCTTCCTTGTGGAGGGCGGTGAAGGCGGCGTCCTTGAGGTCGAGCGGCATCATTTCCTCGGCCGGCACGAGCACGGCCGAGAGATATCCGTCGACTTCACTGTACTGCAGCGCGGTGGCCCGCTGTTCGCCCTGCAGCAGCAACTGCACTCCACCGAGGCCACGTTGCACCTGGCCGATGCGGGCAATGACGCCCGTGGTGAAGAGAATGTCGGGTGTGGGTTCTTCGCTGTTGTCGCGCTGGGCGACGGCAAAGACGAGGCGGTCACCCTTGAGCGCCGTTTCGATGGCGCGCAGGGTGCCGGGGCGACCGGCCGCAATGGGTGCGGTGATGCCGGGAAACATGACGGTTCCCCGCAGGGGGAGAACCGGGAGAGTCTGACGCTGTCCCATGAGGAATCCTGAGCAGAAGGAATGACGACTCATACCCCGCACGAACTGCACCGGGACATTACTGCCAAAGTGTCGGGTTCGGAGGGACGACCCTGATCCGATCCTGGCAGCGGCCTGCCGATGTGCCCGGGTCCCGTCACATCGGCAGCGCGTCGCGGTGCGAGTTCGTGACACAGGGGTCCTTTGCGGCACGGTGGAACTTTTCCCGGTCCTGCCTACGTAAGGACGCGGGTCGTCCCAGTTGGCGGCGACCGGCCGGGCTTCCCGGTGCGGTCCGCTGGCCTGGCCGGCCGGCCAGCGATGGCCGGTGACGGCCACCCGTGCTGTTCCGGTTTGTTCCCATGTGCTACACTAGGACAGACCGGCCCGAACTCCCCAGACCCTCTCGAGTGTCCGAACCCGTCCCGCCATCTGCTGAAGACGCCGAGCTGCGCGCCCACGTGGAACAGGCGCTCAGTGCCGCCTATGAGTTGGATCAGGAGATCGGCCGGGGTGGCATGGGCATCGTGTACCGCGCCAAGGACCGCCGTCTCAAGCGTCACGTCGCCATCAAGCTGCTGCCCCCGGAACTGTCGTTCCGGCGGGACGTGCGCTCGCGCTTCCTGCGTGAGGCGGAAACGGCGGCGCAGCTGAGCCATCCCAACATCGTCCCGATCTATTCGGTTGACGAGGTGGGCAGCCTGGTGTTCTTCGTCATGGCCTGCATTGACGGTGACAACCTGGCCACCAAGCTGCAGAAGCGTGGGCCGCTGCCCATCGACGACGTGCGACGCTGGATGATGGAAGTGGGCGACGCGCTTGCGTACGCGCATTCGCGCGGCGTGGTGCACCGCGACATCAAGCCGGACAACATCCTGCTTGACGGCATCGACGGCCGCGCGCTGGTGACCGACTTCGGCATCGCCCGCGCCGCCAGCGACAGCGGCGAAACCTCGCGGCTCACGGCCACGGGCATGGCCATCGGCACGCCCGCCTACATGTCACCCGAGCAGGCGTCGGGCGATCGCGACCTCGATGCGCGCAGCGATCTCTACTCCCTGGGCATCGTGGCCTACCAGATGTTGTGCGGTGAACCGCCGTTCCTCGGCAACAGCACGCCGGCGCTGCTGGTCAAGCATCTGGCCGAGCAGCCGGTGCCGATCAGTCAGCGGCGCGCCGATGTGCCGCCGGTCATGGCGGCCACGGTCATGCGTCTGCTGGAGAAGAACCCCGATCATCGCTTCCAGACGGCGAGCGACATGGTACAGGCGTTGCGCACCGGTGTGCTGCCGCCCGCGCCGCCGGGTTCCACCTCGGCCACCATGCCGGCCCCCGCCGCCCCGGTGTCTTTCAACGGGGCGCCCATTGGTGGGATGCCCATGCCTGCGGGCGCCCCGCCGGGAACGCCTGGCTACCAGGCGCCAGCCTACACGCAGCGCACGCTGACGGGTGAGCCCGCGCAGCGTCTCGAGCCGTTCTGGTACATCCCGTCGGCCGAGGCCCGCGCCGGCGCCATGGCTGCCGATGCCGATGGGTACGTCGCCACAGCCGCCGATCTGGCACGCTGGGAAGCGCCGCCCGTGGTCAAGTTCCGCAAGCATCTCGTGCCGTACCTCGCGGTCAACGGCGCGTTCATGTTCTTCTCCATCTTCGGCAATTCGGACTTCTGGGGCGTGACCACGTTCTGGACCGTGTTCATTGCCTGGAAGTACGCCAAGCTCTGGTCGGATGGATTCGACTGGAAGGACGTGCTGCGTCAGCCGCGGCACCGCCTTTTCGGCGAGGTGCTCGAGGATCTCGGCAACAGCGTGGTGGCGACCTTCAGCCCCAAGAAGCGCGAGGAATTGCGCGCGCAGGGTCGCCTGCGCGGACGTCTGTCGGGTGTGCTGGCCCCGTCGGGACCCGCTCCGGCCACGGGTAATCCGACAGCAGGTGGGCTGGTGCCGCAGGCACCGCTGTCCGAGCAGGACATGGGTGCCTATCGCGATCTGGTGCGCGGAGTGCGCGCGGATCGGGAGGAAATCGGCCGGCTGCTCAGCACCCTGCCACCCGACGAGCGCAAGCGCATTCCGGATGTGGCCAGCACGGCGGTGGATCTGGTGAACAAGGTGGAAACCATCGTGCGGGATCTGGTGCGGCTCGAGGCCTCGGCCGATCCGGGGCAGCTCGCGCGCGTGGAAGCCGAGATCACCACGCTGGAGGCGGAGGCCAATCCGCTCGACAGCGCGCGCAGCGAGTCGCGCGTGCGGCGCCTCGCGCAGCTGCGCCGTGACCGGCGTGCCGTGCTGGACGTGTCGAAGAAGGTGGAGTCGCGCCGCGCACAGCTCGAGAGCTGCCGCCTCGCCCTCGAGAACGTGCGACTCGATCTCGTGCGTCTGCGCACCGGCAACAGCAACGTGCAGAGCGTGACGCTGGTGGCGGAGCAGGCCATGCAGCTGGCGCGCGAAGTGGACATTGCAGTGCAGGCCATGAGCGAAGTGCGGGATCTCACCACGGCGCGCTCGGGATCGTGAGCGTCGGCATGGTGGACACACCAAACGGCGTGCTCGGTCACAAGGCAGTGGGTGCGCCGGATCCCAACAAGGCCGGTGCGTTCGCCACGGACGGACAGGCCCTGCGGGACCGCATCACGGCGGCCATCGGCGACCAGTATCTCATCGGTGCCGAAGTGGGACGCGGCGGCATGGCGGTGGTGTATGCGGCCGAGGATCTGCGGCTGCAGCGCAAGGTGGCGCTGAAGGTGCTGCCGCCCGATCTCGCCTTTCGCAGTGATGTGCGTGAGCGCTTCGTGCGTGAGGCGCAGACGGCGGCGCGGCTCAATCACCCGCACATCGTGCCCATCTATGCCGTGCACGAGGCTCAGGGCATGGTGGCCTTTGCCATGGCACTGGTGCATGGGGAGACGCTCGCGGTGCGACTGCAGCGCGAGTCGCGGCCGCCGTTTCCCGTGGTGGCGTCGGTACTCGAGCAGATGGCCGATGCGCTGGCCTATGCGCATGCGTCGGGAGTGGTGCATCGCGACATCAAGCCCGACAACGTGCTGATGGACCGTGAGACCGGCCGCGCCATGCTGACGGATTTTGGCATCGCGCGCGCCGCCGAGAGTGGATCGCGGCTCACGCAGACCGGCATTGCCGTGGGCACGCCCGCGTTCATGAGCCCTGAGCAGGCCATGGGCGACAAGGATGTCGACGGCCGCAGTGATCTCTATTCGGTGGGCATCGTGGGTTATCTCATGCTCACGGGTCGCCTTCCGTTCGAGGCACCCAACACGCCGGCCATGCTCATGAAGCACGTGAGCGAAACGCCGCTGCCTTTGCGCTCCCTGCGTCCCGATGTACCGCCGGCCTTGTCGGATATCGTTGATCGCTGTCTGGCCAAGCGGCCCGCTGATCGCTGGCAGAGCGCGCTGCAGTTGCGCGACGCGTTGCGTCATGTGCAGCGTGGCGGTCAACTGGATGGCCGCGCGGCGGTGGTGCCATATGCTCCTCCAGCCTCGGCGCCGGCGACTCGTCCGTATTCGCCGAACAGCGCGCGGCCCGACCGCGATGATCACCGCTTCGGGCACCGCGCCGAAGATTGGGCACCGCGCCGCCTGAGCGAGGCGGAGCCCGCGCCGCGCAGTCTGCCGGCACCGGGCGCCCTGCCGCCCATTCCGCAGTTGCCGCCCTTGCCGGCCGGCGCCGATCGCAGTGCCAAGCGCGAGTGGAAGAAGGCCAATCAGGAGGCCATCAAGGATTGGCGACGCGCCGTGCGTCAGCAGCGTGACCTGCAGCAGCAGCTCTGGCGCGAACAGCAGCGGGCGGAAGGGCGTTCCACGTCGCGCTCCCGTCTGGCCTTCTGGCGCCGCGAGTCGCTGGCTCCGGCGGCGCCACCCATGACGCCGGCGCAGATCGCCGATCAGGTCATGGTGTTCCGCAAGCGCGTCAAGGCGCTCGCCATTTCGAGCGGTGTGTCCCTCTCCTCGCTCATTGTCGGCGTCAGTCTCAATTTCGAGCCCATGCTGGTGCCGGTGTTTGCGGGCCTGGCGGGTGCCGCGGTGTATCTGCCGCTCTCGGTGCGCAGCATGCGTCGTCTGTGGCGAGTGGGAATTTCACCGGCGTCGGCCATGGGCGATGCCTGGCAGAAGATCGCAGCCGCCGCCGATACGCGTTCGCACGAAACCAAGCTGCAGGAACTCGTGGCTCGGCATGCGAGCGCAGCGGTGCTTGGCTCGCGCTACGGTGAGACGGTACGCAACGCGGCCGACGATCGCCTCGTCATCCAGGACATCACCAGCCGCCTGCCCGATGCCGAGCGCCTGATGGTGCCCGACGTCGAACCAACGGCCGATGCCCTGCTCGAGCGGGTGGGCGCCCTGGCCAACGGACTCGAGCGCCTCGATCGCGACCTGCCCGGAGCGGCTCTCGACGATCTCGCCCGTCGCATCGCGTCCCTTGAGGCTGAACCCCCCGAGTCACCCGATCGCGAGCGGCGGCTGTCGCTGCTCACGCGGCAGCAGGCCTCGCTGCAGGAGTTGGCCAGCCGCCGCGAAACCATGCAGCGCCAGCTCGACAGCGCGGCCATGGCACTGCGTTCGTTGCGCTTCGACATCGTGAAGCTGCGCACGCTGGGCGTGGACGCGTCAGTCACGGATATCACGAGCGCCACGCAGGAAGCCCGCGCGCTCTCGCGCGATCTGGGCTACGTGCTCGACGCCGCCGAGGAAAGCCGGCGGCTCTGACCTGCCGTGCGTGATGCCCCCCACGCGATACCCTGCGCGCGGGTGATGGCCTCAGAGACTGTCCAGTCGATCTTCGAATTCGGCCACCACCGCGCCGTGTCCGTAGCGTGTGGCGGCGTCGGTGCCCCGCGCAATCGCCTCGCGCACTTCGCTGTCGCGTCCGAGCGTGCGCAAGGTGTCCACATAGCGCAGCCAGCCGTAGCCCTCGTCGTCGTACACGGCGAGATAGGCCTGCAACTCCGCCGCGGCTTCTTCGTGCAGATTGGCCTTGAGCAGTTCGTTGGCCAGCCCGAACCGCACGAGCGCGTTCTGCGGCTGCTTGGCGGCCATGGTGCGCATGGCAGAAAGTCGATCAGTGGTCATGCGAGTGATGTCGGTGTTCGAGGAGCGACGTCGAATGCAGGAGGTGCGGTCCGCTCAGCGCGCCAGCAGTTCACCCACGAGCGTGCCGAGACGGTCCGGGGCTTCTTCCGGGGCAACATGCGCAACGCCCGGCAGCACATGCACACTGAGGTCACGCATGGTGGCCTCCTGCAGCGTGTCACGCAAACGACGCAGGCGCGTATCGCGCAGGAAGGGATCGGTGCTCCCAACCACGAGGGAGGTTTCGCAGCGAATGGCGTTGGGTGCCAGCGCGTCCATGCTGTCATGTCGCGAGGCGGCTAGGGCCCTGAGCTGCGCACACGCTGCGTCACGCCCCTGCTTCAGCATGAAGGGCTTGAGATACACATCGAGTGAGCGCGCGCCCACATCGCGATGCGCAAAGCAGGGCAGCAGCGCGGCGTGCAGCGCCGAGGCCATCCAGGAGGGCGAGAGTCGCGTCCAGAGCGGCACGAGTGCCGCCACGCGCTGAATGCGCCGCGTGAGATAGGCGTCCCGTGGCACGTTGGTGAGCAGCGCGGGATTGACGAGCATGAGCTGCGACACGCGTTCGGGCTGCGTGTGCGCCACCCGCGCCGCGATGGCCGCCCCCATGCCGTGGCCCACCAGTATGGCTTCGCGCACCCCCATGATGTCGAGCAGGGTGGCCACGCGGCTTGTGTGGCCGGCCACCGTCATGGACGCCTCGCCCGGCGGATCGCTGCGGCCGTGACCCAGCAGGTCGAGGACCAGCACCCGGTGGCCCTTGGGCAACCGCGGCAGCACGTCCTGCCACAGGCGCGAGGACGTAAAGCACCCGTGAATGAGGACGATGGGGTGTCCGGCGCCACGCTGACCAAAGGCGTAGCAGTAGAGCCGGGCACCACCAACATCGACAAATTCGCCGCGCATTCAGCGTCGGGACGGGGCGGGGCGGACCATCATGGCATGGAAGGCTAATGCCCCACACGCCACGAGGGCACCGTGCCGGGATGGCGCGGTGCCCTCGTGTGTAACGCGGTTGGTCAGGCGCTGAGCGCTGCCCGCCCCAAAAACGGTGACCGTATCAGCGGCGCAATCAGAGACCGCCGCGGCGCCCCTGGGGCATGGCGGCGAGGTTCTCGTCGAACTTCTTCTTGTGCTCGTCGGTGGTGAGCAGCGCCTTGAGGGCCGCGTTGCGTTCGCCGTTGACCTTCTGCATGGCTTCACGCGCCGCGCCCTGGTCGCCACTGGCGCGCGCGGCCTGCATGGCCTCCATCTGGCTGCGCATGCTCTTCATGATGATGGTGTCGGCCTTGGCCGACTGCTCGGCCGACAGGGTGATGTCCTTGAACAGCATTTCCTTCTGACGGGCGACGCGCTGCTCGGGCGTCATCTGCTGCATGCCGCCACCGCCGCCGCCCTGAGCGTACGCGGGTGCGGCAATGGCGAGGAGCGCAACGGCAGTGAACAGGCGGAGCGAGGTCTTCATGGACGGGATCCGTGTGCGGAAGTGGTGGGACAGGCGGTCGCATGGGGACCGCCTTGGGTGAGACGCCGGCAGGGGCGAAACGTTAAGTGCCTTGGCCGCAAGCGGTTTGCCGATTTCCAGTCGTCGAGAATGCAGGGAATGGCGAGCTCACGTTTGCCTCTGGCGCGGGCCCGGTTTGGCGGTACGTTTGCGCGATATGACGATCCCTCCGTCTGTCCCATTCCTGCCGCCGGATCAGGTGGTCGCTGTGCCCGGCGAACTGCTCGAGGCCCCGCCGGCCCCCCCGGCCCCTCCGCCACCACCGGCCCCCGTTGCGGCGCCCATGGCCTGGTTGCTGGCGGAAGGTGGCGCGGTGGTGCGGGCGCGGCTGCTGCGCGACATCGCCCCGTCGGTGCCGGCCCTGCGCGATGTGCTGGAGGCGGCGTCGCCGTCCGGGGTGGCCACACTGCCGTATGGAAGCCGAGCCGGGTGGCATCTGCTGGGACAACAGGGGGTGGACGGCCACTGGCCGGCCGGGTGGCTCGTGGTGCCTCCGGGGGCTGAGCGGGTGGGGGTGGGCACCATTCCGGCCTATCGGCGACTGCTGGAGCTCGGCTGGGACCCGGAGATTCCGTCGCTGCAAGTCGCCCGTCGGGGCCTGTTCCGGCTGCTGGCCGAAGATCTCGACTGGTCCGTCATGGGGGAGCTGACCCCCCAGTTCGACGACGAAGACCAGATCCGGCATGGCCGGCGGATTCTGCGTGAAGCGGCGGCGGCGGCGCTGGCGCAATCCGGCCATGAGGATGATCCGCGGCTGCGCGGGGCCGCCAGGCGGCTCGTGCAGCGGGTGAACACCTTCCTCAAGAGTCCGCTGGCGGCCAAGCCTTGGGTGCGGCTGGGTAATCAGCATGTGCTGGACGCCGACGCGGCGCCCCCCAGCTTTCACCTGCTGGTCATGCTGGCCTACATGCCCACCTTCCGCAGTGAACACGCGGAGTTCATGGAGCGGCTCTACGAGTGGCTGTCGCAGCCCTGGCCGCGTCAGACGGCGGTGCAGTTGGTGGGCGAGGTGGTGCAGGAGCAACCGCAACTGGCGCTTGGTGACTATCTGGCCACACGCAATACCTTGGACGGCGACATCGTGAGTGCGCTGGCCTGGCTGGAAATCATGGCCCGCCTGGGTTTCCTCAACCGTCACGAGGGCTGGACCCGTCTCCTGGACCGCATGCTGGGCGACCGCGACCGGCGTGGTGTGTGGACGCCGCCACGTTCGGTGGAGGCTCCCGCACAGGTTCCGGTCTGGTCCTGGCCGGTGGCGCCGCTGTTTGATGCCGGCTGGGAGGACGCCGACCGCGGGTGGTCATTGGACGTGACCTTCCGGCTGCTGCTGATTGCCCAGTTGGCGGGGCGGGAATTGCTGCTGGGATAGCGTCGCCCCATATGGCGCTGTCCCATTAGCTTTCAGGGATCCATGACGATTCTCGATTCTGAAGCGACCGTCGGCGATGTGACCTTCGCCGACCTGGGGCTGGCTGAGCCCCTTCTCGACGCCCTGCGTGACGCGGGGTACGAACGCCCGACTCCCATCCAGCGCGAAGCCATTCCGCTGGCCCTGCGTGGCCGGGACCTGATCGGCCTGGCCCAGACGGGCACCGGCAAGACGGCGTCCTTCACGCTGCCGATGGTGCATCGCCTGCTGGGCGGTCCGCGGCGCACGCGGGTGCTGGTGCTGACCCCGACGCGTGAGCTCTGCCTGCAGGTGGAGGAGAGCGTGCGCAAATACTCGCGACATGCGCCGGTGGACGTGATCCCCGTCTTCGGCGGCGTGGGTTACGAGCCGCAGGAGCGCGCGCTGCGCCAGGGGGTCGATGTGGTAGTGGCCACCCCCGGCCGTCTGCTCGACCATCTCGAGAAGCGCAACGTCGACTTCACGTATCTCGAGACGCTGGTGCTCGACGAAGCCGATCGCATGCTCGACATGGGCTTTGCGCCGCAGCTCAATCGCATCGTGGAGCAGGTGCCGCGCTACCGGCAGACGCTGCTCTTTTCGGCCACCATGCCGCCGGAAGTGGAAGCGCTGGCGCGCAAGTATCTGCGCAAGCCGGTGGTGGTGCAGGTGGGACGACGCTCGAGTGCGGCCACGACGGTCACGCACGCCGTGTACCCGGTGCCACGTCATCGCAAGAACGACCTGCTGGTGCATCTGCTCACGGCCGCCGATCACGATTCGGTGCTGGTGTTCACGCGCACCAAGAGCGGCGCCGACCGTGTGGTGCGCGACCTGTCGCAGGCCTGCGTCCACGCCGGCGCCATGCACGCCGACAAGTCGCAGCGCGAGCGCATGCAGGCACTCGAGGACTTCAAGAGTGGCAAGCTGCGCGTGCTGGTGGCCACCGACATCGCGCAGCGCGGGCTCGACATCAGCGGCATCACGCACGTCATCAATTTTGATGTGCCGCAGCAGCCCGAGGACTACGTCCACCGCATTGGCCGTACGGGCCGCGCCGCCAGCACCGGCGACGCGTACACGTTCATGAGCGCCGAGGAGATTGGCCTGGTGCGCACCATCGAGCGCACCATTGGCCAGGAGATTCCACGGGTGAGTGTGCCGGGGTTCGACTTCGGTACCTGAGGGTGAACGGGGGCAACTCCAAACTCAGAACTTGCACTCAAAGCTCACAGCTGACCGAACTGTCGGTTAGCTGTGAGCTTTGAGTTCAAGTGGTGAGTGTCGAGTGCGGACCAACAACTCGGAACTCGAACCCAGAACTCGAAACTGATCAGTTCCGGGTCTTGCGTTGAGGTTCCGGGCCATAGGTCGGCTCAACTCCAGACTCAGAACTCAAACTCAAAGCTCAGAGCTGACCGGACTGTCGGGTAGCTGTGAGCTTTGAGTTCAAGTGGTGAGTGTCGAATGCAAACCATGAACTCGATACTCGAACCCAGAACCCGAAACTGATCAGCTCCGGGTCTTGAGTAGGAGTTCCGAGTCTTGAGTTGAAGGACCGAATCGTCCGGCGCCCGTCTGAATTCGGCCGTAGCTTGACGCCGCCGATGCGGGGCCGCACAATCTGAGAATCAGATGCGCCGCCACGCGGGGCAATTCGGTATTGTGGCGCGTTCGATCAGTCGGGAGCGTATCTCATGCGTGCAATCATTGCCATGGTCCGATTAGCTGCAGTGTATTCGGCCGCACTGTGCGTTGGTGCTGCCGTCACGACTGCCCATGCTCAGTCATCCGACCTGCGTTCACGCGTTGAACCGCGACTTCAGTTCATGGTTGGCGAGTATCACGCAGCGTGGCAGCGGGCCTGGCGGGACAGCGAAGAGTATCGGCGGTTTCGGATCTCGAACGAGTTGTATGCGCTCCGACACACCATGCTTCATTGCCATCCTGAGTATTTTGATGAGGCCCACCGATGGCGTTGGAACTTCCCAGACTCGTTGCCCGTCGCATTCCAAGCCGTTATCAATGCCAAGGAACCGTCGCACTGGCTTTGCCCAGGTTGGCGATTGACTTCGCAGCTCATCGACGCCGCCGATGAATCCGTGTGGCGCGACTTTGCGTTGCGCCCGCAATACCGGACAAACATTGCTGCCAGGCGGTCGCACCTGTTAGCCACGCTCGACAGTGCACAATCCGTTGACCCAGGCAACGCGTGGATCTCGGGTCAACTAGTTCGGCTTCGTCTGGCCGACCTCGACGAACGTGGAGCCGCACGCGCAGCGGCAAACTGTCGAACCGAAGGGTGGTGGTGTCTCGCGCTGAGGGGACTTGTGCAGGCACGGAGTGGCCAATACCTGGCCGCCGATTCCAGCTTTCGTGGCATGCGACAGACCATGGGCGACAGCCTGCGTTGCGAGTGGGACGATGTGTCCGAGCTGCTGGAAGGGGGCGACCAGGCACGATTCCGGTCCATGAGCTGTGCGGCGCGGGAACAGTTCACTGGCACCATCTGGTGGCTAGCCGATCCGCTCTGGCGCGAGCCCGGAAATGCACGGCGAATGGAGCACGATGCGAGGCGCACCGAAATCAACATTGGGCGAATGGCAACTCAGGATGAGCGTTTCAGCTACGACCGGCAGCGTGGCGGAGAAGCGGTGGCCTCGATGATCCTTCGATTTGGCTGGCCAACCTACCGTGGATGGCTGGGAATGTTTGATGAACGCGATCATACCAACTGGCTTACCGTCACCCACAGGGCCTGGCCTCCGTCCCCCCCATACTCGACACTCGAGTTCTCTCTGGACCGCATCCACACGCTTCCGAGTTGGCGCGCTGCGCTGAATCCATTCGAGGCCAAATCCGAGGACTGGCGCTTCATCGACGAAGACAGCACCGGCATGCCAACGGCGATTTGGTGGCCCACCGAGCACTTCCGGCCGGCCCGTCGTCTTGTGCAATTGCCCGAGGGACAGACCGTTTCCGTGCGTCGGCAGTCGTATATCGAAGTGGTCAGCGCCGTCACGATGGGGCATCCTGCGCAACTCCGGGCCCGCGACCGCTACGATGTCATGTTGCTGGCCTCGTCTGGCCCAGAGCGCGCGGATTCGCTCGACCAACAGTGGGCGGCCAGTGGCGACACGGTACGATTGCGTGGGCGTCTCTCCGGTGAGCCCACCCTGCTTGGCATTGAAGCGGTGGGCCAGGCGGCCGACGGTTTGGATGCGCGTACGCGCTTTGGCTTTTCTCCACCGCGGCCGCTGTCGGCGCTGGCTGCCGATGAACCGGCGGTGTCGGACCTCGCATTACTGCCTCCGTTGAGTGCCGCACAACTGGCGGCGCCGTCGGATACGCTGCTGCATCTGCTACGGCCCTCTTCGATGCTGACCGCCAACGACCGTCGCCTGAGCCTTTACTGGGAGAGCTACAACACGCGGCCCAGTGACAGCGTGCAGATCGTATTGCGCGTGGTGCCGGAGAACGGCGCCAGCCTGCTTCGGCGACTGGGCATTGCGGCACGACTGATTGCCGATCCCACCGAAGGCGTGGAGGTCCGGTGGTTGGATTCGGAGCCATTGGGCGGCCAAACCACTCTCGTTGGGCCGGTGTCGGCCCAGATGCGCGCCATCACCCTGGATCTTGGTCGCCTCAAGCCGGGCCGGTACCTGATTGACCTGCGCATGCAGCGGAAGGATGGGCGCATGGCGGTGCAGCAAACGGCCGTGGAGTTGTTGCCATGAAACAACCGCTGCTGGCCCTGGGCTTCCTGGTCTTCGTGGCGAACACCGCACACGCCCAATTGCGAACGCAGGGGGTGTATCGAGGCTCGGTCCCCATTCGCGAGTACGACCGCGAAACCAAGGTGTTTCGCGAGCACGTGGTGGTCAATCTGCCACCCGGCTATCTCGGGGTTCCGCGCCCAGGTCAACCTGTTTCGGGCTACTATGCGTGGAAGCTCAGCTTCAATGGGAACACTCCGTTGACGTTTGTGCTGCGCACCGATTCGGCGCTGGCGGCCAAGGACGATCAGACGGTGCTTCGTGCTGCGCGATTGTATTTGTGCCGAGACAGCGAGCAGTGGTTGCTGGAATGCGATACGCCGGTGCGGGCCACCGCCCGTCGCTCGCGCGAGCATATCGAGTTGGATATTCAGGACCCGGCGCTGGCCTCGAGACTCAGGGCGGGCAAGCCCACGCTGCTGTTCCGGCAGCTCATCGAGCCCGGAGGGCGATTCCGGGTGGATGAGGTGGGGGTGCTGGTCCCCTGAACACCACCCCGAACTCAACACTTGTACTCAAAGCTCAGAGCTGACCGAACTGTCGGTTAGCTGTGAGCTTTGAGTTCAAGTGGTGAGTGTCGAGTGCAAACCATGAACTCGATACTCGAACCCACAACTCGAAACTGATCAGTTCCGGGTGGTGCGTTGAGGTTCCGGGTCATAGGTCGGCTCAACTCCAACCCCAAAACTCGAAACTGATCAGTTCCGGGTTGTGGGTAGAAGTTTCGAGTTCTGAGTTGCTCTATCGTCGCTGCACCCGCCCCAGCCTCGATACCGTCAATGTGTCCGCCCGCCCTCCGCGGGCCAGCACCAGCCGCAGATTCGCGGCTCCCACGCCCAGCGCGTCGGGCCCGTAGGCCATGGAGTCGCGTGTGCTCTGCAGAACGATCCGCCGTTCGGCAAACTCAGCGCGCGCCAACGTATCGCTGCCCCGGTGCACCACCACCCGCCGGCCCGACGCATCAATACGAACCGCCACCCGCGTGCCGCTCGCCCAGGCCTGATCGCGCGCGAAGGCCAAGAGGTCGGCCGCTTCGGCGGCCGCCGTTTCCACGGTCAGTGCGTCGAGCAGCGGTAGGCTGCGGGCGAGGGCCAGGGCGAGCAGCACGCCGAGCAGGGCCAGCACCACCACCTGCTCGACCAGCGTGACGCCGGTGCGGGCACGGGCACGGGCGCGGGCTCGCCGAGGCCGACGACGAGAATCACTGGGCGATGGTCGAGTTGAGACACGCATGCGCCACAGTGCACACAACCGGCGCCCGCTGTTGCACCGTTTTTACGCCAGCGGTGCGCCGGCAACGCAGCAAGCCCTGCTGCAGACCCGGGCACAAAGTACATTACGGCTTCCTCCTACCCACTCCCGATCATTTCCACCCCCATGCGGATTGCCATTTCCACCGGCGGCGGCGACGCGCCGGGTCTCAACGCCGTCATACGCGCGGCCGTGCTCTCGGCGCGCACCCGCGGCTGGGATGTGCTCGGCATCAAGCGCGGTTTTGCCGGCCTGCTTGGCGAAGACGAAATCGTGCCACTCACTGCTGACTCGGTGCGCGGCATCGCGGCACAGGGCGGCACGATCATCAAGACCACCAATCGTGGCAGCCCGTTTGCCTATCCCGTGCAGCAGCCCGACGGGACCTGGGCGAGTGTCGATCGCTCCGACGAACTGGTGGAGAACGCGCGCAACCTCGGCATCGAGGCCATCATCTCCATTGGTGGGGACGGCTCCCTCGCGATTGCGCAGAAGCTCAGCCAGAAGGGGGTGCGGGTGGTGAGCGTGCCCAAGACCATCGACAACGATGTGGCGGGCACCATCACCACCTTCGGCTTCGACACGGCCGTCAACACGGCCATGGAAGCCATCGACAAGCTGCACACCACGGCGGAGTCGCACGATCGCGTGATGGTGCTGGAGGTGATGGGTCGCGAAGCGGGCTTCATTGCGCTGCACGCGGGCGTGGCCGGCACCGCCGATGTGATTCTCATCCCCGAAATCGAGTGGGACATCGAAAAGGTGTGCGCGAAGATCGTGGAGCGTGACGCGTCGGGTCGGCGCTTCAGCATTGTGGTGGTGGCCGAAGGGTCCAAGCCCAAGGGTGGCTCGGAGTCCATCATCGGGGCGTCGCTCCCGGGTCAGGACCGGCGCCTGGGCGGTATCGCCGAGCGCATCGCGTATGACATCCAGCGCATCACGGGCAAGGAAACGCGTTCCATGGTGCTGGGGCATTTGCAGCGCGGTGGCTCGCCGACCGGTTACGACCGTCTGTTGGCCACGCGTTTTGGCGCAGCGGCCGTACAGGCGGTGGCCGACAAGAAGTGGGGGCACATGGTGGCGCTGCAATCGCCGCACATCGTGGCCATTCCCATCGAAGAGGTGTTGGCGGAAACCAAGCGGGTGGACCCGAAGCATGACGTGGTACAGACCGCGCGCATGATCGGTATTTCCTTCGGCGACTGAACAGCAGCCCCACCTGTCCAGTCAGGAGGCCGCCCCTGTCCCCAAAGCATGACAGAAGGCGGCCGGGATGTGACCCGGCGGACCCTCGTACTGTCCGTAGGGTACCGTAGTGTCGATACTTACGACGAAAGCGGCGGCGTTCCCGTGCATGGCACGCCGGTTGCACGTCACTCGCAGTAGGGTGGCCGGCTGTCCGTTCGTGGGGAACGGAGGCTCGGGATACCGGTGGAGAGCGTTCTCATGATTCGAACTTCCTGGCGGGTGCTGACAGCTGGCGTGGTCCTGTCGCTCATGGCGACGGGTTCCTCGGCGTGGGCGCAGGCCAAGAACGCGCGTCCGTCGGGCAAGGCGGCCGAAAAGGACAGCATCCCGAAGGAGTATCTGCCGCCGGCCGGCATGTGTCGGGTCTGGGTGGACGGGGTGCCCGCCAACCAGCAGCCGGCGCCCACCGACTGTGCCACCGCAGTGCGCAACAAGCCCGCCAATGGCCGCGTGGTTTACGGTGAAGACAAGTCGAAAGGCAAGAAGGTCGACGACCTGCCCATCAATCGACTCAAGTCCGACGTGAAGAAGGGGCCGCCGCTCATTCCGCCGCTGGCGGCCAACCCGGACCCTCGGGCCCGCGAGGCCTGGGAGGCCAAAAAAATCTCCGATGCCCAACTTCACGGCGATGCGCCGGCGTCTCAAGCGCCGGCGTCGGCATTTCCGGGTGGGGCCATGTCACCACAGGGGCCCCTGGGGTCATACGGCGGGTACGTGACGCCCGGCGGGGTGGTGGTGCCGGGCGCCGTGTCCGACCCGCGTTACTTCGCCCCGGGCATGACACCGCCGGGCACCGGTTCCTCGGCCTGTCTGGACCGCGATGAGGACGGCTGGTGCGATGATCAGCGCTTCGGGCCGCCGGTCTGTCTCGACCGGGACAAGGACGGGCGCTGCGACGACCTGCCGGAGTTCGCCTCACGGGCCTATCCGCAGGTGCTGCCCATGATGCGCAGCACCATTGATGTGCTGCAGGGGCGGCCCAGTCAGGACATCATGCAGTGGCTGGGCACCAACGAGTTTGTGCTACGGGTGCCCGATCAGGGCCGCGGCGGCGTGCCCTGGCGCGCCATCTTCCTCGACACCAACAGCCAGTTGCTGCAGGTGTGGACGGACGTGAATCGCGATGGCCGGGCTGACCGCATCGAAATCTTCCGTAATGGTCAGCGGGTCAAGCTCATTCAGCGCTGAGTTGTGACGGCCGACGGCCGGCGTGAGATGACGCCGGCCGAGTAGATTGCAGAGTGCGCACACCCATTGATCGCTATCTGCCGCCCGATCCGGCGGCCTTCGTGGCGGCCGCGCCGCCCACCGGACGTGTCATCGTGATCGCGCCAACACGCGCGGCCTGCGAGACCATCGAACTCGCGGTCGGTCTGCACCTCGACACCTTCCTCGAACGCACGCGCGGCGCCGACCTGCGTCGCCTGGCCGGCAGCGGGAAGGGGTTCGGCATCGTCGCGGGCACGGGCACCGGCAAGACGCTCGCCATCCGCCCGATTGCCGAGACCATTCTTGGCACGACGGCGCTGCGTGTTGGGGTGGTGAACCGAGAGCGTGAAGCGACACCGGAGACGCCGTCGTGGAACGTGATCATCGTGACCACCGGCATTGCGCGGCGCTGGTTTCAGGACGGCGACATTCACCCCACGGACACGCTGGTGGTGGACGAGATTCACCAGACCAGTGCCGAGCTGGAGCTCTGTCTTGCACTGGGCAAGCGGGTGGGCTGCCGCTACATCTGGCTGTCAGCCACCGTGGATCCGCGCTTCTATGCGCGCTATCTCGAAAGCGCCGACGTGCTGGAAGTGTCGGCCTTCGATGCCAGCAAGGCCGCGCGCGTGGAGGTGCAGCGCAAACAGCCGCTCGAGTTTCTCGACGAGCGCTTCCTGCAGAAGCTCGCGCGCAGCGAACGTGGCGTGGCCATGTTCCTGCCCACGCGGGCGGCGGTGGAAGAGGCCGCGGAATGGGTGCGGCATCGCTATCCGCGGGTGAGTGCCGCACACTATCACGGCGGCGAACCCATTCGGGTCATCCGGCCTTTCCTCGAGGGCGAGGTGGCCAAGCCCTACTTCCTGGCCATGACGGCCGCGGGGCAGAGCGCGCTCAATGTGCCGGGTCTCGACACGGTCATCATCGACGACACGCGTTTCACCAACGTGATCGATCGCGGACGCAATGTGCTGACGCGTGTGCATCTGGGCGCCAACGAGATTCTCCAAATGGCGGGGCGTGTGCACGGGCGTGTGGAAGGTGGCCGCGTGTACATCCTGAGTGATCGGGACATTCGCTTCGAGGCGCTGCGGCCCACGGAGCCCGAGTTCCAGTTGGCCGGTGACAGCGAGCGCGTGGCGCTGACCTGCGCGGATCTGGGGGTGCGCGCCGATGCCCTGGACCTGCCGGTACCGCTTGACCGTGCCGCCTATCGCCGTGCGCTCGATCATCTCACCACCCGTGGCCTCATCGCCAACGATCGTCTCACGCCCTATGGCCGCGCGGTGGAGGCCCTGCCGGTGGAGCGCGCCTGGGGTGAGCTCATCGTCAATGGCGAAGACGACTTGTTGCCCGTGCTGGCGGTGATGAGCGGCATCGAGTCGCTGCATCGCATGACGCGTGAGGGGCGTGATCTGGAAGGACTGGTGGTGCGCGGCAGTGATCATCTCACGGCGTACAACGTGTATGCCGACGCGTATCGCGCGGCCGGCTACATCGGCGATGTGTATGGCCTGCCGCGTCATCTGTTCGATGCCGATCGCATTGCGCATTGGGCGGAGCAACGTGGCGTGCTGGTCAAGTCGCTCGAAGATGCGGCGCTGGCCATGGCCAGTGTGTATCGCAGTGTGGGCCTGCCATTGCCGCACACGCTGCCACTCGCCGGCCACGCAGTCCATCGGCGATTTGCCGACCTGGTGGCGCGCTTCATGCCCTTTGATCTCGTCATCGAAGAAGAAACGGCGGACGGCCACGAAGCACGCGTGTCCAAGACCAGCGTGTGCGGTTCCTGGGGCGCGGTGGCGGGTACGCTGCGCTACTTCGCCGATCGCCACGGCATTCCGCGCGCGAGCATCGAGGGCACGCAGCTCAGCATGGATCTCGTGCGCCAATATGCGCTGCGGCATCCGCCGGAGCTGGCGCTCGATCCGGAGCGCAAGCAGGCGCCGGTGCTGCTGCGTCGTCGCGTCACGTATTTTGGCTTCGAGCTCTCACGTGAGAGCGAGCCGCTGCCGGAGTTCCCGCCCGATCTGGCCGACGGTGCGCGCGCGTTGCTGGCGGAAGCGGCGGCGCGTGGCGAGCTGCGGCATCCGGCCATGCGACGCAATCAGCCGGTCGTGGACGAAGTGCGCGAGGTGTATCGCCGTCTGGGCGGACGCACGGCACGCCTCGGACAGGCCGAGCTGGCGGCGTGGTATCAGCGGGCCATGGGTCAGGAGCGCAGCTGGGAGCGCATTCGTTCGCTCCCCATGCTGCTGGACCGCCGCGATTTCGTGAGCGACGCAGATCTGGCGGCGGCGCGTGCGCTGCCGGGCAGCGTGGAGATTCGCGACCGCGCGGTCACGCTGGATTACGACGTGGAGGAGCGGGACGGCCAGATCGTGCCGGTCGTGCGACTGCGTCTGCCGGAGAAGCTCGCGCGCACACTGGTGGCGGAAGAGCTGCCCACCCTCGACCGGGCGCTGCGCTTTGTGGTGGTGCGGGGACAGCGTGGTGCGGTGCGCGCGGACACGCTGGAGGCGCTGCATGAGCGGCTCGATGATCCGTACACGGACGAGGAGCGCGCGAGAACAGCAAACCGCGATAGCCGGGGCAGCGGAAGCCGTAGTGACAGAAGCCGTGGAGACGGAAGCCGTGGGGGCAGTTACCGCGGAGGCGGTTCAGGCGGTGGTCGGGGTGGCGGTCACCGTGGTGGTCGGGGTGGTGGCCGCCCCGGTGGCCGCCCCGGCGGGAAGCCTAAGCGGCGTGGGCCACCGCGGTAGGAAGTGCCGAGGTGGCGCCACGGTCACGGTGTTCGCGCAGGAACTGCCGCAGCAGTTCATCAGTGAGCGGGCGGCTGTACAGGTAACCCTGCCCGACATCGCACTGCAGTTCGTGTAGCAAGGCGTGCTGGCCCGGCGTTTCAATGCCCTCGGCCACCACCAGCGCGCCCAGTGACTTGCCGAGCTGCACGATAGTGCGCACGAGCGCACGATCGCGCTCGCCGTCTTCCACGCGTTGTACAAACGCGCGGTCTATCTTCAGTTCGTCGAACGGCAGGAACTGCAGGTAGCTCAGCGACGAATAGCCGGTGCCGAAGTCGTCAATGGCGATGTGCACACCCACGTCGCGCAGTTCCTGCAGCACGCGGAGGGCGCGATCGGGTTGGCGCATGATGTCGCTTTCGGTGAGCTCGAGTACCAGGTGCGACGCGGGCAGTCCACTTTCACGAAGGGCTTCGCGCACAGTGTGCACCAGATCCGGCGCATCGAGCTGTCTGGCCGCCACGTTCACACTCATGGTGAAATCCGCGCCGGCCACCTCGCGTAGCCGAACCGCTTGTCGGCAGGCTTCACGCAGGACCCAACGACCAAGCGGCACGATGAGACCCGTGGCCTCGGCGATGGGCAGGAAGGTGCAGGGGGGGACATCGTCGCGCTTCGGATGTCGCCAGCGCAGCAAGGCTTCGGCGCCCACCACACGGCCGTCGTGCATCTGCACCAGCGGCTGGAAAGCGAGATACAGCGATTGCCGCTCGATGGCTTCGCGAAGGTCGTTCTCGAGCTCCAGCCAGTTGAGGGCGTCCTGATGCATGGCCGGGTCAAAGCGGCGCACCGCGCAGCGCCCATCGGCTTTGGCCGTGTACATCGCCGCGTCGGCGTCACGCAGCGCCGAGATGTCGTCGTCGTCCGGCATGGTGAGCTTGTAGCCGATGCTGACCCCAACTGAGACGTCGCGGCCGCTGATCTGTACCGGACGCGTAATGGACTCCAGCAATCGCTCGGCGAGTCGTTCGACCTGTTCGACGCTTTCGATATCGTCGAGCAGGATGGCGAACTCGTCGCCGCCCAGTCGCGCCGCCGTGTCGCCGGCACGCACCACCGCTTCGAGTCGGCGGGCAATGGCAACGAGCAATTGATCGCCGGCGGCGTGCCCCAGGGAATCGTTGACGCGCTTGAAGCCATCGAGATCGAGCAGCATGACCGCCGCCTGACTGGCATGCCGCGTGCCGCGCGCCAATGCGTGCCGAAGGCGGTCACCAAAGAGGGCCCGATTGGCAAGACCCGTGAGGTCGTCATTGAAGGCCTGACGCACGAGCGCGGCCTCCATGCGTTTGCGCTCACTGATGTCCTGGATCATGCCGATGAGATAGCTCTCGCTGTGCTGCTTCATGCGCGACACGGTGAGCTGGCCCCAGACGATGTGGCCTTCACGGTGGAAGAAGCGACGCTCCACCGTGACCGATTCCCGCAGGCCGTGCCGGAGTTCATGCCCCAGTTCCCGTGTGCTCTCCACGTCTTCGTCGGGCGAGAGCGAGGTGGCCGAGCGGCCAATAAGTTCACCGGGACCGTAGCCGAGCAGGGCTTCGGCGGCAGGGTTGGCCTCGAGGATGACGCCGTCGAAGGAGAGCACGTGAATGGCCACTCCCGCGTATTCGAAAAAGGTGCGGAAGCGGGCATCACTCTCCCGCTGCTTGCGTGCGGCTTGTCGCTCCTCGGTGCGATCGCGCACATGCAGCACGATGTTCTGGCGGTCGGCCAGCGACACATGCTGCAGCGTGACAACGGTGTCCCGTGGCGAGCCATCGCGGTGGGTCAGTACGAGATCGAGGGTTCGCGTGGCGCCCGGCGCGAGCGTCAGCACCTGTGGCGTGAACGGGCATTCGCTGCCGGTCTTTCGGGCCAGCTGATCGAGCGGACGGCCCAGCACGTCCGCCGCGCTGTGGCCCAGCAGGCGTTCTGCGGCGCCGTTCCATGTTTCCACGGCTAGATCGCTGGCGCGCAGGGCGATCATGGCCACCGGGCTGTCCTCAAACAGTCGGCGGTAGCGATGCTCGCTGCGCTCGATGCGCTCGAGTCGCTCGTGCAGTTCTTGCGCGAGAGACTCCATGGCTACTTCATCGAGCTGCCGCTGCTGATCTACATCGTCGAGCAGGCGGCTGATGGCGTGCAGGACCGGCGTCAGCTTGCCGTCATCCTGCACCCAGTGGCGTCGCAACTGGCGTTCGAGATAGGGGTGGATCCGCGGATCCGCGAAAAGCTCTTCGGGTGTGGACATTGAATGGGGCGATCCCAACGGCGGGGGCCAGACACATGGCGTGACTGGACAGTGTCGGCGGCTGGACCCACTTCCTGAACCCGCGCGCTGTCAGAACCCGTGGGAACCGCGCAAGACCGTAGAGTCCTAAAAGTGCTGGTTTCAGTTAGGGTTCACCGGTCCGCGGCGCTCGACCAGGTAGCCATAAAGCCTTGTAAAACAACAGGTTGTGACGCTTGTGGTTTCGGCCTTGCACTTTGGACCGTACGGTCCTACATTGATGCCCATGCAGGAACGCCGAGTACAGATCCTTGATGCCGCTGCGGCACTCATCGCCGAGCGTGGATTCACGTCCACGTCAGTTGATGACGTCATCCGCGGGGCCAAGCTGAGTGGCAAGAGCCACTTCTATCACTACTTCAAGTCGAAAGAAGAACTCGGCTACGAAGTGCTCAATCGTCAGTTCGAGCGCTTTGCCGAGCGTGGTCTCGCGATCCTTCGCGAGCCCATGATCGACCCGCTGGAGCGCCTGTCGTTGTTCATCGACGGCGTGGTGGCGCTGCAGGCAGAGAGCGGCGGCCGTCGCGGTTCACCGTTCGGCAACCTGGCGGCCGAGCTGGCTGATGCGCATGAAGGGTTCCGCGTGCGCATCGAGGCCGTGTTCGAGCGCTGGGCCAGTCAGATCGGTTCGCTCCTGTGGGAAGCGCGTCCGGTGCTGCAGGACGATGTGGACGCGGTACGGTTGTCCCGGTTCATCATTGCCACGCTCGAGGGCGCGGTGCTCATGACGCGTGTCAAGCGTGACCTGACGGTCCTCGAAGGGATCGCAGCTGACCTCAAGCGGTTCATCGCGATGCATGTGCGCGATGTCGAACAGGTGGAGCGTCGTCCATGGTAAGCGTGAACAGCGAAGCACAGCAGCAGGTGCTCGAGAACCGCGATGCAGCGGCACAGGGTGACCGCGCCGAACGTCGTGCCCGTTTCGAGCAGGAGGCGCTGGTCCATCTCGATGCCCTGTACAGCTTCGCGCTCAAACTCACGCGCTCGCGCGATGATGCCGAAGATCTCGTGTCCGATACCATGCTTCGCGCCATCGAGCGCTGGGAGCAGTATCACCTCGGGACCAACATCCGCGCCTGGCTGTTCACCATTCTGTACCACGTGTTCGTGAGCCGTACGCGGCGTATCGACTCACGTGAAGTGCAGCAGCCCAGCGACACGGAAGGTTGGGCGCTGTTCGAAGCCGTGGGCGAGGCCGACCCGGAAGGTCGTTTCTACGACTCCTTCCTCGACGACGAGATCACACGGGCCATTCGCGGGTTGCCGGAGGAGTATCGGGCCGCGGTGGTGCTGAGCGATCTCCAGGGACTGCGCTACGGCGAAATCGCACAGGTGCTCGGTGTGCCCGAGGGCACCGTCAAGTCGCGCCTCTTCCGTGGTCGCCGTCTGCTGCAGCGCAAACTGGCCAATTATGCCGTCGAGATGGGCTACCTGCGCGACTCGGTGGTGCGCGCGGTGCTGCAGCCCGCTCCGGCGCCCCGCGCGGCGCTGACAGGCGCCTGATTCACGAGTGCATCGTATCGGGTCAGTCCGCGAGATGACGGGCTGACCCGGCCAAATCAATGAGCGCGACTTCCACGCGCTCCCCCCAATGACGCAACTGCTCGCGCAACATGGCGAGCTCCTGCCGCGAAGCCGCGGCCTGCGCGGCTGCGTCATCGTGCATCACGGTGAGTTCCACGACGCGCTCGCGCATCACGGAGAGTTCGCCCAGTGCGGCGTGATGCTCGGTCTCGGTTGCTTCGAGCAACTCCTGCATGCCGGCCCGCGTCTGCGTGAGCAGTGTGCACATGGCCCGCCAGGCGTCCCGCTCGAGCAGCAGTTGCCGCCGATCCGCCGCGTCCTCTGCGAGACGATCCCGCAGTCGGGCGAGGCGCTGCACGAGCGTGCCGTTGCCGTTGACCGCCGTGCCGGGGCCCAGCATGGCGAGTGCGGTCTGCAGGTCGCGCTCGAGTTCGGCGACGCGCCGCGTTTGCTCATCGCGTGCGGCGCGTGTTTCGTCGAGTGTGGCGAGTGCTTCGCGCAGCGCGCGCAACTCCACGGCAATACGCCGGACGCCGCGTGCATCGCCTTCGGCCACCAGCCAGCGCAGCGAGGCCACGAAACCCCGCTCCAGTGAGAGCGGGTCGTTTTCCGGTCCGGGCTGTGCGCTGTACTCGCCGCTCACGCGCCGCCCAGCGTGCGAGCGCGATGCCGCGCGGCCTTGGCGCGATTGCCGCAGGTGCCCATGTCACACCAGCGCCGCAGACCGTTCTTGGTGCCGTCGATGAAGACACGATGACAGCGCGGGTCGGCGCAGCGGCGCACGCGGCCCAGCTCCTTCTCGATCAGCGTATCGGCTGCCGACTCGACAATGGGAATCATGAGGCCCGCAAAGGCGTCGCCGGTGGGCACGAAGATGCGGGTAAACCCACCGCCCGGCGTCGGGTCAAGGCGCCGCGTGCCGGCGCTGCGGCCCAACACGCGGTTGATTTCGACAATGGCGTCCTCGCGCACCCGCTCCACCTGCTGCCCGCGCTCAGCCAGGGCGCGCAGCGCGGCGCGCACGCGGCGCGCATCGACGAGGGTGGCGGCGGCCGCAGCCGGTTGCAGCAGCGCGCGACGACGGATGCCGCCCGCGCGCTCCTCGTCCACCACGTCCTGACTCTGCAGCCAGGTGAGCAGGGCTTCGAAGTCGCGCAGCAAGTCGCCACCGGGGGGCTGTGAGGCCGTGTCGGTGTTGACGAAGTCCAGCCAGAGACGGGTTCGCGGGGGAACCGGACCGGGCGCCTGATCGCGCGATTCGGCCCGCCGCGCTTTGGATGAGGTGACGGGCATATGGTCAAAGCGGTGGATGAGAGGTTACTTGTCTACGTGGCTGCAAGCAAGCGGCAGCGGGCAAGCGGCCGCGCCTGTTCTCCCGTTTTTGGTGTCGTGCGATGCATCGGCTCTTCCCGGATGACGCGGTCGTGGTAGTGGGATCGGGCAATCCCGTCAAACTGGCCGCTGTGCGTGCGGTGCTGGCCTCGGTGAATGCGGCGGTACGCGTGGAGGCCATCGAAGTCGCCAGCGGTGTGGCGGATCAGCCCATCGGGGACGACGTCACCCAGGCGGGGGCCCGTCAACGCGCGCTGGCCGCGCTGGCCGCCACGCCGCACGCGCATTTCGGCGTGGGGCTTGAAGGTGGCGTGGTGCGAACGGCCAGCGGCGGATTGCGCACCTGTGCGTGGTGCGTGGTGGTGGATCGCGCCGGCGGTGAAGGCCTTGGCGGTTCACTGTCCATGCCGCTGCCGGAGCGGGTGGCCGCCCGCATAACGGCGGGAGAGGAACTGGGGCACGCCATGGACGCCGAGGCGCGCACGACGGGCACCAAACACGGCCGGGGAGCGGTGGGCATCCTCACGGCCGGTCTGGTGGATCGCCAACGGGCTTATGAACCCATGGTGGCGTATGCGTTCGCGCCGTGGCTGGCGCCCGAGTTTTACGCGCCTTCGGTGGGGCGATAGACGAACACGGGCGTGGTGGCGTGACGAATGACTTCGTCGGTCACGCTGCCCAGCATGAAGCGCTTGAATCCGCCGCGTCCGTGGGTGGCCAGCGCGATGGCGCCAACCTGACGTGTCTCGGCCAGCTCCACGAGCGCGCGGGCCACACTCATGTCCGTCACGCAGACGTGTTCGGTGCCCGCGGGCAGTGTGGCGGCGATGCGGGAGAGGTAGTCATCGCGACCCGCCTCTTCGGCCCGCAGCGCCGAGTCGTCGGCGAGCAGGGCTTCGGCGCCAAATGGGGCCATGGGAATGGCGTGCGGGACGGTGACACCGGCCAGCAGGAGCGGTACGCCAACAGCCGCCGCGAAGGCCTGGGCGTGTGGCAGCATGGCTTCGGAGAACGGGGAGCCGTCGAGTCCGCAGAGCAGCGGTGCGGTGGGCAGTGGCGCCGCGTCGTCGGGCGTGGCGTCCCCGCTGCCGCGCACGAGGTACACCGGCGCCGTGGCGCGCGTCAGGAAGGCCGAGGCCACGGAGCCCACCCGCAGTCGCTCGAAACCGCTGCGTCCATGCGTGGTCATGATGGTGAGATCCACCGCATGACGCTGGCTGAATTCCTCGAGCGCCTCGACCACCGTGCCTTCGAGTACTTCCCCGTCGGCCGTGAGGCCCTGTGCGCGCAGGTGCGCCACGGTGGCCGCCAGCACCTCGGCATCGCGTTCGCGCTGCGACTGCACGAGCTCCTGATCGAAGACCGGGATGGCGACCTCGCCGGGCACAAAGGGGATGTACGCACTCGGGTCGTGCACGAGCGCGAGTTGAATGCGGGCGCCGGTGCGACGCGCGATGGCGGCGGCAACGGGCAGGGCCCGCGCACTCAGCGCGGAGCCGTCGACAGGCACAAAGAGAGTCCGGTACATAGCTTGAGGGTGCATCCGTGACGGCGATTCGGCCAGTGGGAGATCCCCGACAGCGGGGGATTCGACTGCGCCGTTACATGGCCGTTCCTTCGTTGTTCCTTCGCTCATGGTTCCCAGAACACCACATGACCGGTCGCCCCTTCGAAGTTGTTGAACATGTGCGCTGGGCCGACGTGGACCTGGCCGGCATCATGCGCTTCAGCGCCGTGCCCCGCTTTGTGGAGCTGGCGGAGCAGGAACTCATGCGTGCGGCGGGCTATCCGTACTCGCGGCTGATGGATCACCCGAGCTTCTGGATGCCGCGGCGCCAGTTGCTGGTGGACTATCTCGCACCGGCCCGTCTGGACGAGGCGCTGACGCTGGTGACCTATGTGCCGCGCTTTGGTGAGTCGTCGCTGACCCTGCACGTGGATTTGTATGGCACGGGCGGGCGCGCCGTGGCCACCACCGCCATGGTCCTGGTGTGTGTCAACGCACAGGACTTTCGCACACAGCCCCTGCCGGAGGAGTATCGCCGGGTGTTGGAGCCCTACGCCTGTCCGGTGGAGTTGGCGCGTGCGCCACGTGCAGGCAGCGCCTCACGCGAGACCCCCGGCGTCCGCTAGATTTCCCGGATGGCTTCCACTCCATCCTCCGCCGACCCGACGTACGTTCGCAAGGGCTTCGGGCTCAAGGCCGAAGTACAGGACACCCTGGCCGCCGATTACAACGGCCGGCTGGTGGATCTGCTGCGCGAGCGCGACTACCACCTCGAGGTGGGCGACACCACCATCCGGCTGGCCCGGGAGTTCGGGTTCTGCTACGGCGTGGAGCGTGCGGTGGACTACGCCTATCAAACCCGCCGCAAGTTTCCCGATCGTCGCATTTTTCTCGCGGGTGAGATCATCCACAACCCACACGTGAACGAGAAGCTGCGCGAGATGGGGGTGGAGTTTCTCTCGGCGAGTGGCAAGGGCTTCGACTATTCGCCGGTTGCCGCACAGGATGTGGTCATTCTGCCGGCGTTCGGCGTGACCATTCAGGACTTCCAGACGTTGCGGGAGTTGGGCTGTGTGGTGGTCGACACCACCTGCGGCTCGGTGCTGAACGTGTGGAAGCGTGTGGAGGCGTATGCGCGCGACGGCTACACCTCGCTCATTCACGGCAAGTACTACCACGAAGAGACGCGCGCCACCGCCTCACAGGTGGAGAAGTACCCCGGCGGCCAATACCTCGTGGTGCGGGACATGGACGAGGCGGAGCTGGTGATGGACTACATCGAAGCGCGCGCCGGCCTGCCGACGACACGCGCGCCCCTCTCGCGTGCCGCGTTCCTCGAGAAGTTTGCCGTGGCCGCCAGCGATGGTTTTGACCCGGATGTGCATCTGGCGCGCATTGGTGTGGCCAACCAGACCACGATGCTCGCACGCGAGTCGCTGGCCATTGGTGCGGCGGTAGGCGAGGCCATGGTGCGCGCGTACGGTCCCGCGCATCGCGAGGCCCATTTCCGCACCTTCGATACCATCTGCAGCGCCACGCAGGACCGACAGGATGCCGTCAAGGAGTTGCTGCAGGAGCCGATTGACCTGATGGTGGTGGTGGGCGGTTACAACTCCAGCAACACCATCTCGCTGGCCGCGTTGTGTGCGGAGCAGGTGCCCACGTATCACATTGCCGATCCCGACGACATCGACGTGGGGGGCAATGCGGTGCGCTATCGCCGCATCGACAAGCACCATCACGAAGACACGATGTCGCCGTGGCTGCCCACCAGCGGTCCGCTGCGGGTGGGCATCACGGCCGGTGCCAGCACGCCCAACAACAAGATCGAGCAGGCGGTGGCGCGTGTCTTTCTGCTGCGCGGTGTGAATCCCGCGGCTATCGCCTGACGGACACGGTGTGCGCCCTCAGGCGCACACGATCAGGCGTTCGCCCTCAGGCGTACGTCCTCAGGCGTACGTCCTCAGGCGTACACCTCGAAGATGCCGGCGGCGCCCATGCCGCCGCCGATGCACATGGTGACCATGCCGTAGCCGCCACCGCGTCGGCGCAGTTCGTGAATGAGCTGCGTGGTGAGTTTGGCGCCGGTGGCGCCCAGCGGATGGCCGAGCGCGATGGCCCCACCGTTCACGTTGATGATGTCGGTGGGCATATCGAGTTCCTTGATGACGGCCAGGGCCTGCGCGGCAAAGGCCTCATTGAACTCGATGAGTTTGAGGTCGGCCAGCGTGATTCCCGCACGCTTGAGCGCCTTGGGCACCGCCTTGATGGGTCCTACGCCCATGATGTCCGGGTCTACTCCGCCCACTCCGAAACTCACGAAACGCGCGAGTGGCACAAGGCCCTGCGCTTTGGCCGCGCTTGCCGACATGACCAGCACGGCGGCCGCGCCGTCGGAATAGGGGCTGGCATTGCCGGCCGTCACGGAACCCGTGGGCACGAACGCCGGTCGCAGCTTGGCGAGGCCCTCGGCCGTGGTGTCGAGACGTGGGCATTCGTCCACGGCAAACACGCGCTCGCTCACGGTCTTCTTCGCACCCTCCCAGCGGTACTGCGGCACGGCGATGGGCACGATTTCGTCGGCAAACACACCGCGTGCCAGTGCATCGGCCGCCTTCTGCTGACTGTGCAGCGCAAATGCGTCCTGCTGTTCACGCGTGATGCCCCAGCGCTTTGCCACCCGTTCGGCCGTGAAGCCCATGCCGATGTAGGACTCCACGATTTCCGGTGAGAGTCGCGCGTTGTAGCCCGACATGGGCACCTGCGACATCATCTCGATGCCGCCGGCCAGCACCGCGTCGCCCTGGCCCGCCCCAACGGCTTGCGCGGCGTAGGCCACCGCCTGCAATCCACTGGAACAGAAGCGATTGATGGTGGCGGCTGCCGTTTCCACGGGAAAGCCGCCACGCAACCACGCCAGTCGCGCATGATTGAGGCCCTGCGAGGCCTCCGGCATGGCGCAGCCCCACTGCACGTCTTCCACGCTGGCCGGATTGACGCCGGCCCGTTCCATGGCCGCACGCATGACGGCCGACGATACATCCACCGGATGCACGGTGGCCAGCGCGCCATCGGCCTTGCCACGGGCCACGGCCGTGCGCGCGCAACTCACGATCACGACTTCAGTCATCGATCTGCTCCTCGCGCTCAGTTGCGCAGCGGCTTGCCGGTCTTGAGGGTGTAGGCGATGCGCTCCTGCGTTTCCTTTGTGCCCAGCAAGGACAGGAAGTGCTCGCGCTCGAGGTCCAGCAGGTCGGTTTCCGTCACATCGCGCGGAGCACCATCGCCTCCGCACAGCACCTGCGCAACGGCGCGGCCCACCCGCACATCGTGCGCACTGGCCTGTCCCGCTTCGTGCGCGGCCCAGAGCGCGTACTCGAGATTGCCGAGTCCCTCGCGGCCAAGGGCGCGCACGGTTCGCTCGGTTGGTGGGAGGTAGCCGGGTGCGAGGTCGAGCACACGTTGCTTGGCATCAGCCAACTGATGATCGCGGTTCATGCTGATGCGATCACTCTGACGGAGATAGCCGAGACTGCGGGCCTCATGCGCCGAGGTGCTGGTGGTGGCAAATGCAATGAGCTTGAACGCGCGCTTGACTGCGGCAAACAGATCGAGTTCCTCGTACTGCTGCAGCTCGCCGGTGAAGCGCATGAGCAGTTCCTTGGTGCCGCCACCTCCAGGCAAGAGGCCCACACCCACTTCCACGAGGCCCATGTAGGTCTCGGCATGCGCCTGCACCGCATCGGCGTGCAGCGTGACTTCGGCGCCACCACCCAGCGTCATGCCGGCCGGGGCGACAACCACCGGGAACGGCGCGCGCCGAATGGACATGGTGGCATCCTGAAACGCCTTGATGGAGGCTTCGATGTCCTCCCATGCGCCGGCCGCCACGGCAAATGACACGAGCGACAGATCGGCGCCAACGCTGAACGCGCGTGCGTCTTCGTTGCCGATGACGAGGCCGTTGAAGCCCAGCTTCTCCACCTTGCGCAGCGCACTGGCCAGGCCGTCGAGCACGCCCTGGCCGAGGCTGTTCATCTTGGAGCGGAACTCGAAGCAGGCCACGCCGTCGCCCATGTCCAGCAGGCGCGACAGGCCGTTGTCTTCGAGCACACGACCGGTCTGCGCCATGGCCGCGAGCGAGACGCGACCCGGCACGGCCGGAATGCTTTCGTAATTCCCGTCGAAGGTGAGCGCTTCGTCGCCCTTGTAGAACGCGCCCTGCGCGTGCTCGAGCAGGGCCGGTACGTCGCGTCCTTCCGCACCGAACTCGGCGCGCAACCAGTCGAGTCCGAGCGCGTCCATGATCTGAAACGGGCCAGCCTCCCAGCCGTACCCCCACTCCATGGCGCGATCGATGGCGACGAGATCGTAGGCCAACTGCGGCGCGAGTGTGAGCGTGTAGTGCGCCACGTCGGCGAGATGATCGCGCAGGAAGGCGCCGTGTGCCCCAGGCAGCTTGACCGCCGCCTTCAGCCGCTGCGCGAGGGGCATGCGAATGAGCTGACCGATCTCGCCGCCTTCGAGCCGCTGCTGCGGCACGTACTCGCCGGTCTTCCAGTCGAAAGTGAAGGTGCCGTCTTTCGCCTTGCGATAGAATCCGCCGCCGGTCTTGTCACCCAGCTTGCCGGTGGCGACCAGTTGGTCGCCCACCCACGCGGGCATGGCAAAGTCTTCGCCGGTGGCCGCGCCGATGCCGCGCGTGACATGCTGCAGCACATCGATACCGGTGAGGTCACCGGTGCGAAAGGTGGCCGTGCGCGCGCGTCCAATGAGCGCGCCCGTCAGCCCGTCCACTTCGTCGATGCTGAGCCCGTGCTGCTCCATGCGGCGCATGGTGGCCACCATGCCGTAGACGCCAAGTCGATTGGCCACAAAGCCCGGGACATCCTTCGCAATGACGATGCCCTTGCCCAGCGTGCGCTCGGCGAAGGCGCGCATGGCCCCGATGACGGCCGGATCAGTGTCCGGAGTGGGGATGAGCTCGAGCAAGTGCATGTAGCGCGGCGGATTGAAGAAGTGCGCGCCGAGGAAGCGGCGGCGGAACTTCTCTCCGCGTCCGTCGAGCAATACGGCCATGGGGATGCCCGAGGTGTTGCTCGAGATGATGGCCGTCGGCTTCATGAGCGCTTCGATGCGCGCGAACAGCGCCTGCTTGGGGGCGGGCTGCTCGATGATGGCCTCGACGATCCAGTCGCACTCGGCCAGCCAGGCGAGATGGTCTTCGGTGTTGCCGGGGCGCACACGCGCGGCGGCACTGGCGTCCATGAACGCCGCGGGCTTGGCCTTGAGGGTCTTCTGCAGGCCGTTGCGCGCCGGGGCGCTGCGATTGGGCGAGGCTGGATCAGGGTCGCCGGGGATGTCGAGCAGCACCACGCGGCAACCCGCGGACGCTGCCAGTGCGGCGATGCCACTTCCCATGGCGCCGGCGCCCACCACGCCGACGGTCGTCACACGCATACAGGGCTCTCTCCGTGAGGGATACCATGGAAACTCCGATGCGGAGCGCGGGGAGGGAAGGGGGAAAACGCAAAAAACGCGACGAAATCGTCGCGTTTTAACCCCCGGGTCGTGTTTGGCGCGCGCGATCAGTCGAGGGCAATCCGCTGGGAGCGGTCATAGCCACGGACCTCGCCAAAGGCCGCGCGCACCCGGGCGATGCCGGCGGCGGTGTCGTCTTCGTCGGCGGTGAGGACGGGACCCAGCCGGATTTCGTGGCGCTCCCAGTCGAAGGCCACACAGCAGATGGGCACATTGGCGCCCTTGGCCACATGCCAGAAGCCGGACCGCCATTCGGTGACCCGTTTGCGCGTGCCTTCGGGACTGAGGGCGAGCGCAAAGCGTTCACTGGCCCGCATGGCGGCGATGGTCTGTTCGACCACGTTGTGCTTGTTGTGCCGGTCCACGGGAATGCCGCCATTGGCGCGCATGAACCAGCCCAGTGGAGGGCGAAACAGCGTGTCCTTGCCCCACCAATGCGCATCGAAGCCCAGGGCCCACTTGGCTGCGAGACCGACCGGGAAATCCCAGTTGGAGGTATGTGGCGCCACGATGACGACAAAGCGCGGCAGGTTGGGCATCTGGCCGGTGAACCGCCAGCCGGCGCGTTGCAGCAGCCAGCGACCGAGTCGACGCAGCCACGGCCTACGCGTTTGCGGTACGGCGGGACCCAGTTCCCAGGACGCGGATGTCACGACGAAATCGGTGGAGGGGACGAATGTGCGGCGAGGCCCCCCGTGCTGGCGGGCCGCATGCTCATGGCGTTCATTTGACACATGCTTCTCCCGAATCGCAAGCTGCCGCTTCGCCGCGCGCTCACCGCGGCCTCTCATGTTCTCGCCTTCACTGTGTTGGCGCTCCCACTTGTTGCACGCGAGCTGTCCGCTCAGCGACGCAGTGGGCCGCTGGTGCTGCGCGCGCCCAGCAGCGCGCGTGTCCTTGCTCTCGGAAACGCCGGCGCGGCCATTACCGACGCCGATGCGGTGTTCACGGCACCCGCCATGCTCATCACGGCGCGCGGCGCGTCCGCGTCGGTGCAGCGCTATGGTGGAGCGGCCACCCATGGCAGTGTGTCCACCATCAGCACGGTAGGCGGCACCACCATCGGACTCGGTGCACAGGTGCTGGATTGGCGGGCCCCCGCGCTGCCGTACGGTGAGGTGCTGCGCAACGGCACCACCACACTCAGTGATGGCGGCGAGCGCGAGGCGGGCAGTCAGTTGGTGGCCCTCGGTCTGGCGCGGGTGTTCAAGGGGCAGCGCCTGGGTGTGGCGGTCAAGTACGCCGAGGAGCGCATTGGCGGCGAATCGGAGTCGGTGGTGGCCGTTGACCTCGGCTACGCGCGAGCCTTCGGCCCGGGTGCGCTCAGCGTGACGGTGCAGAACCTCGGCATGCGCCCGCAACTCGGTGATGCGCGCGTGCCCTTGCCGCTGCGCTATACCGTGGGCTTTGGCGGTGGCATGATGCCCATGGGCGAGTATCTCGACATGGGCGCGCAGGTTCAGCTCAGTGTGGACGGCGACGGCTTTGTCCGACCCGCCGGTGGCATTGAATTGGGATACGTGCCCATCGAGGGCGTGTCCATTGTGTGGCGACAGGGTCTGCGTTTGCCGCGTGAGCCCGACGAGTCGCTGATTACAGCGGGTGTCGGGCTCACGGTGGACAGACTCTCAGTGGATTACAGCGTGGAGCCCATGCGTGGCGGGCGTCCCGTGTCGCATCGCGTGGGACTCAGGCTGCGTTGAACTCCGCGGCGACTCAGCTGCAGGATGGCCGGCCGCGCGGCAGCGTGATGCTGCAGGTCTTGGTGGTGCCGTTCTCGGTGATGACGAGCGTGGCGGTGTTGCTGCCGTTGTAGGTCAACACTTCCCGGCGCTCGTTAGTGGTGGCCGCGCCGCCGTTGATGGCGGTCTGCACCGACATCACACGCACCACCGTGCCGGCCGTGGGATAGGCCGCGCTCGTCGTCGTTGCCGTGGGCACGACGAGCCCCTTGGTGGTGTCGGAGGCGTTGCGAATAGCGGTGAAGCGCTCACCGTCGCGGTTGGTGCCACTGATGGACTCGGCGCTCTTCGACCAGCCGTTCACCGTGCGCTGCGTGCTGCCAGCCGCGAGGCCACTCACGGTGCGATCGCTGCTCGCGTTGACGGTGGCGGTGATGGTTGGCGCGGCCGCCGAATCACGTCCGGGGGCCGGCACGCGCCGTGTGGTGGTCCCGGTAACGGTGGTGCGGGTGCGCACGGTGTTGGTGGTGACTGAATCAATGCGTGTTTGCGCCGCGCCGTCCACCGAGGTGATGGTGAAGATGCTGCTGGTGGTGAGGCCATTGCGCACATTGGTGCAGTTCACGTCGTTGCCGGACAGCGTACAGGTGGAGTCGATGCGCACGGCGAAGGGTCCGCGGTGCGGATGCGGCCGCGGTCCGTTTGCGCTGTCGCCACGGAAGTCACCGCGCAGGCCGCCACCCATCAGCCCATCAATGCCGGGGCCACCGTGAATGCCGCGTCCGCCGAACGCGCCCATGCCACCCATGCCGCGCATTGGGCCACGCATGGGGCCTTCCCATTCCGACGCGGCATCACCGCCGTAACTCGATGAGGCGACATCGAGGCCGCTCGGAACGGCGCTGAAGGCGCCTCCCACGAGCAGACCGGATTCGGTCGGCCGCGACACGCTGTCGGAATTGCACGCGGCCAGTGTGGCGAGCAGCGCGCCGCCCAACAGCGTCGATACGATGGCTGACGAATTTCCTGAAGAACGCATGTGTGTCTCCGGCAGGGCACTGGCGCAGCCTCCCACTCGGTGGGCGCAGCCGGTGCATGTTTGACGTAGGTGCCGGGGTGACACACCAGTGACGGGATACCCCACGTCACGATCACGCCGCCTGCTTGCCGACCTTACATGAAGCGGGCGAGGCGCTCGCGCAAATGTCGCAGCGCGCGACTCATGTTGGCCTCGACGGCCTTCACGGAAATGCCAAGCAAGTCGGCGATTTCGACGTACCGCAGATTGCGTTCGCGACTGAGCGTGAAGACTTCGCGCGTGCGCGGTGGCAGTGCAGCGACCGCGTCATGGATGGCCGCCATGAGCTCGGTGCTGCGCGTCTCGGTATCGGCCGCAACTGACGGTTCGTGCAACGCTTCCATATGAATTTGCGACTTCTGTTGCACCTTGAGGTGTCGCAGATGATTCAGGGCGCGGTTGCGTGCGGACTGCATGAGGTAGGCCGGTACGGAACTGCCGTCCGGCAGGCTGTCCTTCCGGCGCCACAGCTCCAGGAAGACATCCTGTGTGATTTCCTCGGCCACCCCCTGATCACGCAGGATGCGATGGGCCACGCGGACGACCGGCTCGTACCATTGACGGAAGAGCGCGTCAAAGGCGTCGTGTTCTCCGGAACGAAGGCGGGCCAGGAGGTCGGCGTCGGTCACGTGGGGGGCGAAAGGCGAGCGGGTACGCGGCGCGAGCGGCGCGTGCGTCGGGCTGCTGATATACTAATGCGGGAGGTAGGGTTCCATTCCCCCGCGGTGTTTTCACGGTATGTCTGACGAAATCCACAACGAGCCGAAGCCAGGCGCCGACCCGGAATGGGAGGCGTTGGCGCGTTACGTGGCCGGCGAGTGCGAACCGCCGGAGGCCGCGGCCGTTGAGGCCCGACTGGCAGACGATCCGGATCTGCGGATGTTTGTGTACACGCTGCACACGGCGGAGGCCCACGAGAGCCAGCACCGGGAGCGTGTGGCGCCGTTCACTGTGGACACCGAGGCGGCGCTGCGCGCGGTGCGTGCCAACATCGAGGCACTCGATGCGGTGCCGCTCACGCCGCCGTCGGCGCGTCCGGTACTGGTGCCTCAGGAGCACGGGCCGGAGCGTCGTGTGGCGGCCGGTGTGCGGAACTCGCCGCGGACATCCCAACTGCCCGGTCGCCGCGTGCCGTGGCGCGGGTTGGGTGTGGCGTTGGCTGCGGGGCTCGCGGCCGTGCTCGTCCTGCAGGGACGAACGTCCACCAAGCCCAATGCGGTGCGCGAGTATCGCACGGCCATCGGACAGACGGACACGGTCCGCTTGAGTGACGGCACGCAGGTGGTGCTGGCACCGGGCAGCAGCATGGCGCTCGATGTAGACTATGGGGACGCGTCGCGGCAGCTCACGTTGGAGGGCGCTGCGCATTTCACCGTGGTGCATGACGACGCGCGCCCATTTGTTGTACGCGCCGGCAACGTGCTGGTGCGCGACATCGGTACGGCCTTCACCGTGAAGGCGCTGGATGCAGGGAGTGCCACCGTGGCTGTCACCGAAGGGCGCGTGGCCGTCGCACCGCGTGGTCCCGCCTCACGCGAGGTGGAGCTCGCCGCCGGTGACTTGGGCGAGGTGTTCTCTGATACGGTGCGTATCGCGCGCGGTGGTGTGGATGCCACGGTGCTCAACTGGACACGCGGAGAACTCAGTTATCGCGATGCGTCACTGGCTGAGGTGCGTGCCGACCTCGCGCGCTGGTTTGGAGTCACCCTGGTGATCGCCGACCGCGAATTGATGTCGCGTTCCATCACCACCCGTTTTCGCACGGACTCCCTGGCGCCTGTTCTCGACGTACTGTCACTCGCGTTGGGCGCGGATCTCATTCAGCGGGGCGACACGGTGCAGCTCGTGCCCGCAGGCGAGACACCTCCGTCCGGACGATGACGGCCGGCGGCCTGTCCGTTCGGGCCGCGCTGATTGGCGCGATCCTTGTGTTGGCTGTGCCGCGGCGCGCCGATGCGCGATTTGCCGATGCGCGACTTGCCGATGCGCGATTTGCCGATGCGCGATTTGCCGATGCGCGATTTGCCGATGCGCGGCACGCGCCGGCGGAGCCCGGCTGTCTTACGCGGGTCACGGCCAGCGAGCGCGCGGCGTTGTGGGCGGCGCCGCTGGATCGTGTGGTGACGCTACGTCTGCCACAGGCCTCACTGCGCGCCGCGCTCGATGAGTTGGCGGAACGCAGCGGAATTTCGTTGTCCTACAGTGCCGAGTTGCTGCCGGTCGAACGCAACGTGTGTGTGCAGGTGGACCGCGTCCCGCTTGGGGCGGTGCTCGATCACCTGTTGCAGGGAGCAGCCCTGCGTGCGGTCGTCGTGGGCGCCACGGATATCGTGCTCGCGCCGGTGCGCACAACCACGCCACCCGCCGTCATGCCGCCCTCGGCAATGGCGGTCAGAACGCAGAGTGTCCGCGCCCCCAGTCTGCTCGATCGGGTGGTGGTGACCGGATCGCCGGATGGTGTGGCCCAGCGCGGTTCGCCGTTTGCGCTCGATGTGGTGGAGGGTGACGCACTGTCGGCGCACGGCGTGCGCACACTGGGCGATGCTCTGGAGTTGTCGGTGCCGGGCGTCTGGATGTGGGCCACCAGTGCGGGGTCGGTGAGCGCGCGTTTCGGGAGCATTCGTGGCGCCAGCTCTTTTGGCGTCACGGCGCCCAAGGTGTATGTGGATGGCGTGGAGGTGGCCAACCCCTTGCTGGTCATGCAGCTCGATGCCACGCGCATTGCCCGGGTGGAGATCATCCGCGGGCCCCAAGGGGCTGCGCTGTATGGCGCGGATGCCATCAGTGGTGTGGTTCATGTGCTCACGCGCTACGATGGCACCAGCGAGGGGCAGACAGATGTGCATGTCTCGAGCATGGCTGGTGTGACCAGCGCCGGCCTGGTTGCGCGCGATCCTCTCGTGCAGGACCACGCGGTCACGCTGCGTCGCGGCACGGCGGCGCGCAGCATCAGCGCGGGCGTCAACCTGGGCACGGTGGGTGAGTTTCAGCCCGGTGCCGCTGAACGACGGGTGCTGGCCGACGTGAACGCCCGCTACACCCAGCAACGTGCCGTATGGAACGGTCTCGTGCGCTTCACGCGGCAGGAGACGGATGGCGGACTGCTGGACAGCGCCACCTCACTGGGAATTCGCATTCCCATCGGTCCGCGTGACAGCGCGCTGGGACAGCAAGTGTCGCAGTACACGGCCGGCGGGAGCGTGTCCTTCATGCCGTCGCTGCGCTGGACACACACCTTCATTGCCGGCGTCGATGGCTACGCCTTGCAGGGGCTTTCCGGTGCTGCGGTTCCCGGTCCGCTTGGCAGTACCACCGTGTCGGCACTCGGCGATTCCAACGGCTCCGCCAACCGTCTCACCACGCGACTGCGCAGTGTCGGGCGCTACGACATTCGGCCCGGACTGCTTGGGACACTGACACTGGGCGCTGAACAGATCAGCACCAGCGAGTCGGTCTCGCGCGCGCCTGACCTGTCGGTCCTGTCGATCACGGGCGGCGGTTTGGGCGACTCGACGCGCAACGGTGGCCGTGGGCCCGCGGGGAGCGGCGCCGATAGTGTGCGGTATACGGCGCCCGGTGTGCGCCTGGTCGATCTCGAAAGTCAGTACGTGAGTCGCGGCCTGCTGGTGCAGGGGCAACTGGCCTGGCAGGATCGCTGGTTCCTGTCGGCCGGTGGGCGTGTGGAGCGCACGACGGGCGCAACACCCGAGGCACAGACGTCATTCCTGCCCATGCTTGGCGCTGCCTACGTCCGCGATGTGGGCGCGCTGACGCTCAAGACGCGCGCGGCCTTTGGGACGGGCATCAGGCCAGCTCGCACGGTGCTGCGCTCGGGGACCTGGATGGGTCAGGTCGGCGCTGGTGGCGGCGGCTCGCTGGAAGGCGCAGGCGGGCGACTGGGCGCCGTGTCGGGCGTGCCGGTGACGGCGCGCAGCGCATCCGGCCTCGATGCCGAACGGCAGCGTGGCGTGGAGTATGGTGTGGACGTGCATGCCGGCACGCGTGTGGCCTTGCATCTGACGCGGTTTGATCAGTGGGCCGACGGTCTCATTCAGGCGGTGCCCGTCATCACCAACACGCTCACGGGAAGCGGCCGCGTGGTGAAGAGCATGCGCTACTCGCTGCAGAACGTCGGGGCCATCACCAATCGCGGATGGGAGGTGGAAGGCCAGACGCGTCTGTCGCGACTGACGCTCGCCGGAACCCTCACTCTGGTGGACAGTCGTGTGGCGCAGGTGGCGCGCAGTTATGCCGGCGAGCTGCGTGCCGGTGATCGCATGTTCGACGTGCCATCGCGCACGGCCAGTCTCAGTGCAAGCTGGAACGCGGGACGATGGGCTCTGAGCAGCAGTCTCTCGCACGCGGCCGACTGGCTGTCGTACGACCGCGCGTCATTGGGAGTCGTACTGGCCGACTCCACCGACGTGCGGTTGCTCGAGGGGGCAGCCATGCGCAACTACTGGACGGCGTACGATGGCGTGACGCGCTGGCGCGCCAACCTGCAGGTGCGCCTGCGCGGCGCACTCACTGCGGTGCTGGCCGGTGACAACCTGCTCAACGTGCAGGGCGGTGCGCCGGACAATACCGCGCTGCTCATGGGACGTACGATCACCTTTGGTGTGCGCACGCGGTTCTGATGACCCGACGCGCGCGGCGACCATGCGCGCGGCGAATACCTGCGGTGACTACGCGTGACGGCGCGCTACTGCGGACGGGAAACGCCGATGTCGTCGAGCTGCACGGTGCCGGCTCGCTTGCGATCGAAAACCAGGCGTAGCGCGCGCAGCCTGGTGACATCGAGTGCGCTGTTGGCCTCGCGGAATGCCGCAAGCGGCGCGACATAGGTCTGCATGATGGGTTCCGCCAGGGTGGGGAACTGCGACTTGTCGCGGCCCCGTCGGCGATAGATGTAGCTCTCGATGGGCAGGCGCACCGCGCCGAAGGTGCTGAGGGGCAGCCGGGCCACGCGCCCGTCCGCGTCTTCCAGTTCGAGTGTGAAGTCGGGCGGGACCGTGTCCTTGGGCGGCTTGCCGGACGACTTGCCTGCCGCAGTGGGTTTCGGCGGCGTGGCCTTGCCTGCGCTGTCGCTCTTGGTGCTATCGCGCTTGCTGGTGTCACGCGGTACTCGGCGCGGCCCCGGCTTCTGGTCCGTGGTTCCCACGGTCAGGAGCAACGCATGTTGCGGCGTCAGCGAGAGCGCACGGGACAGCGAGTCGCTGAGTGACACGGTGAAGCGCGCGGGCCAACGCGGGGCCGTGGTGTCCTTGCCCACCGGTGTGTTGTTCCAGCCCAGTGTTGCCGCGTTGCTGCGGAAGGTGGCCGCGCGTGAGCGCGAGGGCATATCGGACTCGCGCCAGGTGCTGAGCGAGTCGCCGAGCAGGCGCACGCCGGGCACTGAACCACTGCTCACGTCCACATCCTCTTCGAAGGTGGCCAGCATGGTCGTGCGGGCGTCGGCGTAGCGGGTGAGATACATGGTGGGCGGCAGCCAGTCTCCGGCGCTGCGGTGATCGCGGAAGATCATGCGGTACTCGTCGCGGCCGTTGAGCGTGGCCTCGAGGAAGCCGCCAATGACCACACGGCCAAATCGCCGCTGCTCTTCGCCATCGATGAGGGCCTTGAGCTGCAGCGCACGCACGGAGTAGTCACCATTGTCGCGGTCGTTCCACACGGTGTTCCACTGTCCGTGATTGGCGCGGTGCATCCAGATGGCGCTCTTGAACTCGGGGCCCGGGCGCGTGAAGCGGAAGCGATTGTACTGCGTGAGGCCCATGAAGCTGCTCACGTCGCCATCGTGCGAGCCATGAATGACGAGGTAGCTGTAGTCGTGCACCGGCGTGGGTTGCTCGGCGGGACGATACTGGCCGTCCACCGGCGCAATGGCCACCAGCGCCTTGATGTTGAAGTTGAAGTTGAAACGCTGCGTGGCGTCGTCCGGGTAGGCCGGCAGGCGGTTGAAGGCGCCGGCAATGGCCACCGCCTCTCCACCGCGTGAGTGCCCCATGAGCGCGATGCGGGACATGTCCACCTTGCCGGCCAGTGGCTTGCCGGCGCTGTCGTTGAGCGCCCGAAACACTTCGAGATGCTTGAGCAACATCCAGCCACGCGCGTCGTTTTCACCGCGTATGCCGCCGTTCAGGAAATTCTCGTCGATGGACGCGAGAATGAAACCGCGCGAAGCGAGGAGTTCACCCAACCATTGATAGCCCGGATCGGAGTACTCCGTCATATCGTGATTGCCGTGCACGACGAGCACGAGGGGAAACGGCCCCGTGCCTTCGGGATACCACACGCGCGCATTGAGCGGGAAAGCGGTGTTGTCGTAGCCCCAGTACTTCTTGCGACTCTTTGCCGCCGCCGGCTCCATGCGGGCGTAAGGCGACGCGTCCACCGTACCGGTACGGTAGGTGATGGAATCGCGATACTCCGGCCGACGCCGATCCTTGCCGCTGCCGTAGTACAGGAAGCGGACGGCGTGTGTGCCTTTCTCCCCCGGGTTGGGCGCCGTGATACTGCGCTTGGCCAGCACGGTGCTGGCGTCACTGGGCGCAATGGTGAGGGGTTGCGCACAGGCGCCGAGGGCAAGGGCCAGCGTGGCGAAGACCGACGTCGTCAGGCGAGTCGGCAAACGGAAAACGCGCGGGGGCATCATGCCGAGAGATTACGACGCGGACAGGCGAAATGCGACTCTGGCCACGGGACTCGCGGCGGCCCGGTTCGTCCCCCAGTTTTCCGCATGGACCGTCGCCATTTCGTTTCCGCCCTCGCCAGCGCGTCGGCGCTGCCCGCCCTGTCCGTGACCTACGCGCCGGACGCCGTGCGTCGCCTGATTGACGCCACGCAGGTGGCCGGTGATCGGCCGCTGCCGGACTTCTCCGGTCTGACCCGCGGACGCACCGCTGAAGCCCTCGCCGCCGATGAGGACTTCTGGGAGCCCATTCAGCGCGCCTTCGACGTCGATCGCACCTGGGTGAATCTCAACAACGGGGGCTGTTCGCCGGCGCCGTCGCAGGTCATGGCCAAGCTGGAGCGCGACCTGCGCTTTTCGAACGAGCTGCCCGTGATTCACATGTGGCAGACGCTCGAGCCGCGCATCGAGGTGGTGCGCCGCGAGCTGGCGCAGGATTTCGGCTGTGATCCGGAAGAGATGGCCGTCACGCGCAACGCCTCCGAGTCGCTCATCACGCTGATCTACGGGCTCGATCTCAAACGCGGCGACGAGGTGCTGATCAGCAACCAGAACTACGGGCGCATGATCAACGCCTGGAAGCAGCGGGCCGCGCGTGAAGGCATCGTGATCAAGGAGATTTCGTTTCCGGTGCCGTGCACGGACCCGCAGCGCATCGTCGATGCCTTCGCGGCGGGCATCACACCGCGCACCCGTGTCATGGAGATCACGCACATCACCAACCTCACGGGACAGATTCTGCCGGTGAAGGAGTTGGTGACCATGGCCCGCGCACGCGGCGTGCAGACCTTCGTCGACGGCGCGCATGCCTACGCGCATTTCCCGTTCACTCGCGATACGCTCGACTGCGACTACTACGGCACCAGTCTGCACAAGTGGCTCACGGCGCCCATCGGCACAGGCTTTCTGTATATGCGACGCGATCGCATTCGGTCGATCTGGCCGCTCATGGCCCAGAATCCCGGGCAGGAAGGCGATATTCGCAAGTTCGAGGAGATCGGCACCCACCCGGCGGCCAACCACAATGCCGTGGCCATGGCCACGGCCTTTCATCGCGCCATCGGAGCCGATCGCAAGGTGGCGCGGCTGCGCTTCCTCCGGGATCGCTGGGCCAAACGCCTGATGGCTGAAGGGCAGGGCCGCGTGAAGGTGCTCACCCCGCTTGATTCGCCCTGGGGGGCAGGTATCGGCTTCCTCTCCATCGACGGCATGGATCACGACGCCCTGGGCAGCTGGCTCTTCGCCAAGCACCGGGTGGTGCAGACGCCCATCACGCACGCCGAGTTCCGCGGCATCCGTGTCACACCGAACGTGTACACCACGCTCGATGAAGTCGACCAGTTCTCGGAGCTCGTGCTGCGCGCACTGCGCGAGGGCATGCGATGAGGCCCGCGTCTCGCACCACGGCGTTGATGATCGCCGGGCTGCTCGGTGGGCACATGCTGGTGTCGCCGACGCTCGCTGCGCAGACCGCGCGGTCCCGCGCCTTCGAAGGCAGTGTCAGCATGCGTGCCACATTGCCTTCGCCCAATGGGCCGCAAACGCAGGTGATGGAGTACCTGGTCCGTGACGGCAAGGCGCGTGTGAACGTGGCGGGTGGGGCCATGAGTTTGCTGGTCCTGCCGGCTGAGTCCCGTGCGTATCTGCTCATGGCTGCGCAGGCGAGCTATCGCGAGATGCCGCTGCCTGCCGCCGCGAATTCCGGCGCGTCCGTCAGTGCGACGCCGCCGGGAGGCACTGCACGCGGCCCGGCGCCGGTCGTCACGAGCACACGACTTGGGCGCACGGAAACGATCGCGGGACTGCGCTGTGACGTCATGCGCATGGTGATGCGTGTCGCCGAGCGGGCCGATTCGCTGGAACTCTGCGTGACCACGGAGCTGGGTGAGTATGTCAATCCGCTCACCCTGATGCGCGGAGGAACCGATCCAGTGCAGGACGCCCTTCCGCCCGGCGGATTCCCGCTGCGTGTGGCGCGCTCAGACGGCACCGTGATGCTGGAGGTGACCAAGGTGGAGCGGCGGCGGCTTGACCCGGCTTTGTTCAGCGTACCGCTCGACTATACCCGGGTGGAGGCGCCGCGGCGGCGCTGAGCGGGATTGTGGGCCACGCCCGTCCCCGGCGTAGCGGATGGACACGGGCGGCAGGTGCTGAAACCTTGCTGCGCCCACCCCGTTAGGGAGAACAGCACCCGGCACCTGCGTTCTGTCCCCGTTGGGTCAGACCGTCATGACCGCCGGCTTTCATCCCCGGAGGACCCATGATCTCCTTCCTGTTGTCTTTTGCGATCGCCAGTGTGCTGGCCATCGTGTTGCATGGTTCGACCCGCAAGTTCGTGCGCAGCCGCCTGCGCTACGTGGATGCCATCCAGAAGGGTGGTGCGCCGTGGCTGGCCGGTGGCGCCGTCTTCCTCGTGGGCAGTCTGTTTGCCGGTCTGCTGCCGCTGGTCGGCCTGGGTACGGCGCTGACCGCCGGCCTCGCGGTTGGCGCGGGTGTGGCCGCAGGTGCCCGCGATATTCGCCAGGGCACTTCGCCGGTGGTTTACGGCCCCTGAGGCGCCGTCGTCGGGCGTCAGCGCCCCGGAATGCCATCCTCCCGCACGAGCAGGGCGATGGCGCCGGCGAAGTCGAGCATGAGCACATCACCCTCGCCATGCACGATGCGCACGGTCGCCGAATGCGGCGCCGCCGGATTGTCGGTGTGCAGCAGATCCCCGTCGCGGCGGTAGCGCAGTTCGATCACCTGATCGCGGCCGCCCACATCCACGTGATACCGCAGCTGCCCTTGAGGAAGAAACTCCATGCGCACGCCGGGCGCGAAATCAAGCGAAGGGTCGGCGCGCATCAGACGCCAGATACCGAGCAACCAGTCTTCCATCATGGGTGAACGATAATGCGCGGGACCATGACCCGCCGTGCGCTGACGGTGCTGCGCGCCGCCTCGCTCGCCACCGCGTGCGGCATGGCAGCGCTGACGTTCCCGACCGTGGCAACGATTAGCTGGGCGCAGGGCGCCACAACCGGGCCGGCCGCCGCTTCTACCCTGCGGGCCGACCATCGCGACTGGGACGCCGTGTTGCGCCGCCATGTGCGTGATGGCCGCGTGGACTATGACGGCGTGGCGCGCGACAGCGCGTTTGCACGCTATCTGGCGTGGTTGCCCACCGTGGCCGTGGACGCGCTCGACGAGGACGATCGCCTCGCGTACTGGATCAACGCCTACAATGCGTGGACCGTGCAGCTCATTGTGTCGAGTGGTGAACGCGAAACCATTCGCAATCTGCACAAGACCCTGGGCGTGTTCCGACTCAAGGGCCCATGGAGCGTGCCGTTGGTCAAGGCCGCAGGCAAGACCTGGACGCTGGACGAGGTGGAACACCGCATTCTGCGCACACAGTTCCGGGAGCCGCGCATTCACTTTGCCATCGTCCCTGCGGCCCGCGGGGCGGCGCCGCTTCGCAGCGAAGCCTACCTGGGCGCCACACTCGACGAGCAGCTGAACGAGCAGGCGCGCGTGTTTCTGGCCGACACGACACGCAACCGCTACAACGGTCGGGTGCTCTGGCTCAGCCCCGTCATCCTGCAGTATCGCAGCGACTTCGGCGCCAACAACGTGGAACTGGGCAAGTACTTCGCCCCCTTCTTTCCCGCCGCACGGGACGTGCTGGAGAAAGGGCGGTTTCCACTTGGCGCCACGAGTTTCGACTGGCGTCTGAACGGCCCGGTGGACCCGGCCCGCACCAAGGCGTCGGGCAAGGCCATGTGACGGGCATGTGACGGGCATGTGACGGGACTGAGGCACGGGGCGTCTGAACAAAACCGACCTCTCACCCGGAGCCTGTCATGTCGCCATCACGTCGTCGTCCCCGCGCTCACGCCCTGCGTCTCGATGTCTCGTCCATCGCCCAGGGCGGCCTGGCCTTTCTGCTCGCGTACGTAGTGGCCTACTTCGTCAGCGCCATCTGAAGCGACATCTGAGCGGCGAAGCACGCCGCCCGTGCAGACCGGCCACGGCCGATCTGCACTGACGGAATTGCCGTTCAGCGCCAGGCATCGGTGAGGCGACCCGATGCATCGCGCGTTCGTGGTACCCAGCAGAGCGCGACCAACTGAAGGTGCACATCGGCCGCCTTGGCCTTCACGACGGTCGTCTCCAGTGTTTCCTGTTGGGCATCGTAGGCCGCACCCAGGGCATCGACCTCTTCCTGCAGGCGCGCCTCGAGGTCCGCGTATTGCTGCCGCGCCGCCTCCAATGACTCGGCCGCCCGCGTGACATCGCTGGCCTGCTGCACCGCGCGTCCGGCACCGCGCGACGCCGTGGCGACCTTGCCCAGTGTGCCCACGCCCACCTTGCCGCGGCCGAAGATGGCGCCGAGGATGGCACCACCCACCGAGATGGCCGTGTCCATCTTGGCCTGCGACGCCTGCTGCTGCTCGCGTTGCACGGCCTGCTCGGCCTTGCGCACCTTCTCCACGGCGGTGGCCAGCTTGCTGCTGTACTTGCTGCGCAGCGCCGCGATCTTTTCGTCGCGCAGTTCGTGCGCGTGCACCTGCAATCGAATGCGGAAGTCGCGTTCCGATTCGCCGGGGTTTGAGGTGAGCTTGAGTGCGGCGCTCTTGAACAGCGTGACCTGTTCGTTGGCCACGAGCCATTTCTGCAGCGTCTTGCTCCAGGCGGCGTAGCTCTTGGCCGACGTCGCGATGGCCGGCACGTTGCCAAACTGCGCGCTGCCGACGGCCGAACGCGTGAGTTGTGACGGGTCGAGTTCCACGCGCTCACTGCCATCCCACTCCACCGCAATCGGGCCGTCGTTGACGGTGGTGAGCAGCGCCACACGCCGTTGTTCGGCCACGCCGAGCCTAGCGTTGGTGAGTTGCACATCGGCCAGGCCCAGCACCGCTGGCGTGTACAGCAGATCGCCGGTGTCCTGTGTGGGTGTGAGGAAGTATTGCGGCACGTCGTGTGGCAACACCGGCGGGCTGCTGCCAACGGAGGCAGGGCCCACTGCACCGGCCGGCGAAGACGCGGCGCCCTGCCCATTGGCCAACGCCGCGTTAGGGGCAGCCGGTGTGGCCGCACCCGCAGACTGCGCGGCCGTCACCTGCCGGATCTGATCGCGCGTCATGGGGCCAGCGAGATACGACAGCGTCCAGCGCGTTTCGAAGGTCACGGGTCCGGCCTCGTGCACGCTGTGCATGAGGAACACGCGCTTGCCGAGTCCCGCGATGGTCTGCTCCATGGCGGCGCGGTCGAAGGGCTGACCACCCGACACGCCTTCGAGTCCCTCCATCACGCGCATCTTGTCGCGCTCGGTTTGCAAGCGGCCGATGAACCAGGTGCCGGTGTTGGACAGACCGCGGTAGTCGAGATCGACCGGGTTCTGCGTGGCGAGCACCACACCCAGGCCGTAGGCGCGCGCCTGCTTGAGCAGCGTGAGCAGCAGCACCTTGCTGGGCGGGTTGGCCACCGGCGGCATGTAGCCGAATAGCTCGTCGATGTACAGAATGGCGCGCAGTGACCCGGTGCCCGGCTGTGCGCGCACCCACGCCAGAATGTCCGCCAGCAGCAGCGTCATGAAGAACATGCGCTCGGCGTCATTCAGGTGCGCGATGGAAATGACCGAGCCACGCGGCTTGCCCTGCGGCGTATACAGCAGGCTGGCGGTGTCCAGCGCTTCGCCCTGCATCCAGGTCTGAAAGCCGGGTGCTGCCAGCAGGTTGTTGAGTTGCATGGCGAGCGCCATGCGATCCTTGGGAGGAAACACCGTGTCCAGCGGCATCACGCCCACGGTGCTGAATGGTGGCGATTGAATGCCGCCAATCAGTCCGGCCAGATCGAGACTGCGTCCCTCGCGCCAGGCATGGTGCAGAAGATTCGCGAGCAGGATGTGTTCGCGGCTCGTAATGGGATCGGCATCGATGCCAAGCAGCGCGAGCAGCGAGGTCGCGGTGGCATTCACCCGTTCCTGCAAGGCCTCGGCATCCTGCTGCACGGCTGGTGGCGGCGCATCGAAGGCCTTGAGCAACGAGAGCGGCCGACCGGCGGTGCTGCCCGGTGTGTAAATGGTCACATCGGCGGCGTCCATGCAGCGCTGAATGCGCGCGCCGTCCTGGCCCCAACCAGCCAGACCATTGCGCCACAGCGTGGCCTGTTGTTCGGCGAACTGCTCGGGCGTGAGCCCGTTGTTGGTGGCCTGCTGCGGGTCCACCCAGGGGCGGAAGTCCGAGGGAGCCAACGCGGGAAAGCGCAGCGCCAGATTGCCCAGATCTCCCTTGGGATCTACGGCGATGACCGGCACTCGATCAATGAGCGCCTCTTCCAGCAGACCCACACCAAGGCCCGTCTTGCCACTGCCGGTCATGCCGATGATGACGGCATGAGTGGTGAGATCCTTGGCGTCACACAGGACGAACTCGTCGCGGCGTGTGCGGGTGCCGAGGTCGTACTGTTTGCCGAGGTAGAACGCGCCCAGGGTTTCGAAATCAGTCACGGTTCGGTGTTGCCGGAGAATCGGGGAGTCGCAGCTGCTGCAGCGTGGCGGCGGCGTGACGACGGATGTTCTCGATGTCCCAGGGTTGCACCGTGGCGGGCGCGCCATCCACCGTCTTGGTCTGTGAGCGCACCGAGTCCCCGGCAAAAGTGACGTCGAGTTCCACGCGCATGGTGGTGGGCGACTTGGCCGACTGCTGCACGGTCTGCGTGCGGATTTCGCGGAAGGCGGTGAGTGCGCCATCGGCGGTGAAGCGCAGCGTGCGTTCGGCGCGTCCATCGGTGCCGAAGCTGACCTGCTCGGTGATTTCGGTGATTTGCCCGTCCACGATGTTGCTGGACCAGGCGATCTGTTCATCACCGTTCTGCCACGCACCGGTGTCAGCGGCGGCCGCGGCGAGCGCGGTGGCTGCCGCGCTGTCAGTGGACGCATTGGGTGCTTTGTCGCCGGCGACGCAGGCCAGGAGCGGCAGCATCAGCAGCCACGGCGAGCGGCGCAGAACGGGAGACCGCAGGCGGGCGTTGCGGCGCGCCAAGGGGAGGAGAGGCGTCATGGAAGGAGGGCAGTAGGAGAGCAAGACGGACCTCGTACTGCGCTCAAGATACATCACCCTCGCCTAGGCCGGAGTGGGCTCCGGCCGCAGAGGCCGCAAGGCGCGCTCCACATCGCTCATGGCTTCGACCCGTCGGTGCAGATCCTGCACGACGGCCAACTGTTCGGTGAGGTTGCCGGGCGTAAGGGCTTCCGACTCGAGTCGCAGCAAGTCGAGACGAATGCTCTCGAGCGCAGCGACGGCCGTGCCCAGTCGCGCCTGGACCTGCTGTCGCTCGGCGTCGAGTGCCGCGACCTGACGGGTGCGCGCATCAGGACGCAGGGCGGTATCATGGCGCAGCGCGCGCATTTCGTCGGAGAGGTGATGTGCGCGGGCGCGCAGGGCCGCGGCTTCCTGCGCGAGCGCTGCGGTGGCAGCCGGCAGGGCCGCGAGCTGTGCCTGGGTCTCCTGTCCGAGTCGGGCGAGAATGGCGCCCGCCTCGTTGCCGAGCTGCCACTCCGTGGGTGCGCTGGCCGCAACGGACGGCGACACGACGTTTGCGGGCGTGAGACGCGCGGTCAGCCAGCGTGCGGCGGGCAGTCGCACATGGCGCTGCAGCCAGGCACCGAGTCCGGTGCTGCGGCGCAGTCCGGCCAGTCCGCGTTGAACGAGCACCGGAGGGGCAAGCCAGGTGGCCAATGCGCCAAACCACTCGATGACGGTTGGCAATTCGAGAGAGTCCATGGTGCCCTGCGCAAAGGCCAGTGCGGCGCCAAGCAGTAACAGGCTGCCGGCCTGCAGCGCGGGTATGGCGCGTGTGGGCGGCACCGAGGGCGCGGCCAGGGCCTGCGCCACGTCATCGGGCGCATTGCCCTCTCGCAATGCCCGCCGAACGAGCAGGGGCAACTCGGCCGAGCGAACCGTCGTGGCCACGGCCGCAAAAACCAGCACGCTCTCCACGATGGCCCTCATGATGCCGCGACTCAACGATCCGGCTTCCTCGCCGAGGATGAGAAAGAATCCAACCAGCGAGAGGGTGACGGACCAGTCGAGCAGCGTAGCGCTGGACTGCGCCGCGTGACGGGTCTCGCGCAGCGTCGGATGCTCGTCGCGCGCGGGCGGTTCGCGGTCGAGCGCGGCTACAAAATGCGCGGCCGTCGCAAAGCGCTCCGTTGCCATGGGCGCGAGGCACTGATCGATGGCGTCAGCCAGCGCGGCCGGCAACTGTGGCGCGAAGTGGCGCACGGCCGGTGGACGAGAAACGGCCTGCTGCGCCACGATGGCCATGGCGGACTGGCCGTCCACCGGGTAGCGACCGGTTGCGGCGAGATAGAGCGTGACACCCAGGGCATAGAGGTCGGCACGCCCGTCGAGCGCGTCGCCGAGCGCCTGTTCGGGGGCCATGAAGCGGGCGGTACCCGCCACCTCGCCCGACACGTCCGGACCATGCACTTGCTGCGCGATGCCAAAATCGGCAATGAGGGCGCGGCCCGTGTCCTTTTCGATCAGGATGTTCTCGGGTTTGACATCGCGGTGCACCACGCCGCGCTCGTGCGCGTAGCCAAGGGCCCAACCCACTTCGCGCCCGATGCGCTGGACCAGGTCGGGCGGGAGCGGTCCGCTGCGCCGCAGGCGGTCGGCCAATGTTTCGCCCTGCACGTAGGCCATGACAAACCACGCCAGCTCCCCCGACTCGGCCACCTCGTGAATGGGCACGATATGCGGGTGGAAGCACTGCGCCGCCGTGCGTGCTTCGCGCAGAAAGCGGCGGCGCATGGCCTCGCGGGCCCCAAGGGTGGGCGCCAGCAGCTTGATGGCGACCGGTCGCTCCAGCAGGACGTCGCGGGCAAGGAACACAATCCCCATGCCGCCGCGGCCGATTTCCCGTTCGAGCGAAAAACGGCCGGCGAGCGCCGCCTGCAGCGCGAGAAAGGCCGGGTCAGGGCGAGGGGAGGGCGAGAGGCTCATGTGGGGGCCTACGGAGAAAGGGCCGGCGTGGGTTTCGGCGCACGGCCAAGGCGCACGGCCCGTCGCCGGTCAGAACTCGCGGCGCTTCATCTCGCGGAAGATTTCCTTGGCGTCGCTGTCCTCGGCTTCCTGCTTGCTGCGCGTGGCCTCGAGGGTTGGGTCGTAAGGCTGGCGGGTGGGCTTCTTGGCCTGCGTGGCCTTCTGCTGGGTCTTCTTGAGCAGGGCCTTGAGCTGCGCGTCCTTCATCAGCGCTCCGGGGGAGGTGGGGACAAACACGAACCCCTCCACGTTGCGCGTCGTCCGGACCGATGTAAAGGCGGTGGGCGGGTCGGGACCGGGCCGTGACCGCCCGGAAAAAAATCAGTGTTGACACTTGTGCGAAGGCGCACTAGCGTCTAGCAGCGTTCAGATCCGTGGGGGAACCCATGGGTCCGGGACGTCACGCGGTTGTCGATTGGTAACCGTGACCCGCGCGGGGGTTTGGTCCGCGAACCAACACGAGTGCTCGGTGCGTACGGCAGGGCCGGACTCCGAACACACAGCAACAGGAGCAGTGCCATGCGTACGACCGGCAAGGTGAAGTGGTTCAACGACGCCAAGGGCTTTGGTTTCATCACGCCCGACGACGGCTCGAAGGATTGCTTCGTCCACCACTCGGCCATTCAGGGCGGCGGTTTCCGCACCCTGGCCGAGGGCGAGCGTGTCGAGTTCGACATCGTGCAGGGCCAGAAGGGCCCCGCCGCCGAGCAGGTCGTGAAGCTCCGCGGCTAAGCCGCGACGCTTCAAGGATCCGCACCGCGGGCCGCCAGTCATCGACTGGCGGCCCGTCGTGTTTTCAGCCGTGCCGTTGCCCAGTGTGCAGGGCCTGTGTTCAGTGCGGCCCGATGCGCAGGGACTTGGTGGCGAGCTGCACTTCGCGGAGGAAGCTCACGAGGCCCGCAATGAGACAGAGCATGCTGGCCACAAAGAGCGTGGAGACTACCTGCGCCGCGTTGAAGGAGCGCAGGGCGCTCACGAACAGCAGCGCAATGAGCAGGCAGACGAGCAGCGCCGCCAGGGTGCACAGCCCGATGGCGCGATTGATATGCCGCGCGCGACGCGACAGCATGCGCAGATCGCCGCTGGTGACGTGCTTGTGTTCACCGGTCAGGTCGGGCAGATGCCCTTCGAGCAGCCGCGCGCGATCGATGACGCGTGCCAGGCGATTGGTGAGCACACCAAGCAGCGCCGAGATGCCGGTGAGCATGAACACCGGCGCGATAGCGAGCTGAATGACGTGAGCGATGGCTTCGATGCGGACGTCGGTCTGCATGCGCGGAATGTACGGGGTCCTGGCCGGGCGAACAGGGGGCGGTTGAGGGGCCGGCAGTCGGGATTGGGTTGATGTGACTGGCCGGCCTTCCGTCCGCGCCGACAGCGCGCGAGGATTGACCATGCCGATCATTCCCCCAGCCCTCGCGCCGGCCACCTGCGTCATGTGCCACGCGGCGCTCGATGTGTTGCGCGCGCGTGAAGCCAGGACCTGCCGCAAGCCTGGCTGCGTGCACGGCTTTGCCATGCTGCCTGCCCATGCCAAGTGTCGGCAGTGTGGGGTGCCGTTGCCCTTGGAGAGGCAGGGCATTGGTGACTGCGGCGCGCTGGCCTGTATGCAGCAGGCTACACAGCAGCGCCTGTCCGCCGCACGTGCCGCCCACGAGGCGGCCTGGGAACGCGGACGGGCCCTGGTGGCCGACGCGGAGGCGGCGCGCGGGAGCACGCCGGAGGAGGCCGCGCATCATGGGGTGGCCATTGTGCCGCGCAATCATGTGCGCTCCACCCGCATGCGGCAGAAGCGGCGGCGCGAGCTGGAGGCGCATGTGCGGCAAAAGCTTGTGGACATGCGTGAGTTGACGGCCGAGCAGATCGCGCGGCACCGGGCGCAGCCAGAGCCGCTGCCTGCCGAGCTGGGGCCGTTGTTTGGCGCGGCCTGCGCGGCGTGCCGCGGCCACTGCTGCCGTGGCGCCGGGACTCACGCGTTCATCAACGAGCGCACGCTGCAGGAGTATCTGGCACGACATCCGGGCGCCTCGGACGACGAGGTGGTGGCAGCCTATCTCTCGTACGTGCCACCACGCAGTCAGCTGCCTGGTTGCGTGTATCAGGGGCCCAGGGGCTGCACCCTGCCACGTGACATGCGTTCAGCCATCTGCAATTCGCATCTCTGCCATGGTCTCGAGCGTGCGCTCGCGCATCACCGTGAGGTCGCGCCACTGCACGCCCTGCATGTGCTGCACCGCGAGGGGCAGACGGTGTCGTATCGGCGCCTGGTGGTGCTGCCATCTCCCGACTGAGTCCAATGAGACGGAACGCACAACGGCCCGGAGGATGTCGGCGCGTGATGCCGATGTCCTCCGGGCCGCTGCGTTGGCGAGTGTGCGTTACTTGATCTCGCTGTTGCCGCGGTAGTAGTCGCCCAGCAGATGCTCGGCAAAGTACTCCATGAGCATGCGCTGGTTGTACGTGCCCACGGCGCCGCGGTAGCCGTGCGGCTCGCCCGGGTAGATGTACAGGTCGAAGCGCTTGTTGGCGCGCATCAGCGCATTGGCGAGCTTGATGGTGCCACCCGGGTGCACGTTGTTGTCGAGGTCACCCGTGATGAGCGCGAGGTTGCCCTTGAGGTTGGCCGCGAGTTCGTGATTGGTGGGCACGCGAATGTCGAAGCGCACGTTGTCGAAATTCGTGCTGTCCTGTGCGACCTCACGCACCGAACCGCCGTTGCCGCCACCATTGTTGCCCGGCCCGCCGCGACGCTGCTGGGCGTTGGCTGCACCCGCGCGCGCACCACCACGGGCACTGTCCGCGCGTGCGACCACGCGCACCCCGTGGTTCCACTCCGACCAGTTCTGGTTGTAGATGTTGTTGTCGTGATTGCCGGATTCCGACCAGCCCACCTTGAAGAACTCGTTGTACGGCGGCAGCAGCATGGCGGCCGCAGTGAGGAAGCCACCACCTGAGTGGCCGTAAATGCCCACCTTGTCGAGATCGATGAAGCTGTGACGTGCCGCAAGCTGCTCGATGGCCGCCTTCTTGTCGGCCAGCGCGTAGTCGCGCAGGTTGCCGTAGCCGTAGCGGTGGTAGGCCAGTGAACGCAGCGGTGAGCCGCCGCGGTGACCGACCTGAATGACGATGAAGCCCAGCTGCGCCAGCTGCATCTGGCCACCGCCCACGCTGAAGCCGGTGGTGACCGCTTCCGTCTGCGGACCCGGATACACGTAGTTGATGATGGGATACTTCTTCGTGCTGTCGAAGTCGATGGGCTTCCACATGTTGCCGAAGAGTTCCGTCACGCCGTCAGCGGCCTTGACCGAGAACGGCGTGGCGCCCACGAAGCCCAGTTCCTTGAGCTTGCTGAGGTCCATCTCCTCGAGCTTGGTGAGCACGCGGCCCGTCTGCCCGTCACGCACCACCGACACCGGCGGCTGATCCATGCGCGAGTAGGTGTCGTAGATGTAGCGCTTGGTGGGCGAGACGATGCTCGGCGTGCCATTCTCGCCGAGCGTGAGCGCGTGATGCGCATTGCCCGGATCGAGCAGCGTCAGCCCGCTGCCGTTGCCGTTCACGCGATACAGGTGCGTCTGGTAGAGCTGCTCACCCGGCTCACGGCCCTGACCTGCGATCCACACCTGACCCGTGGTGGAGTCGATCTTCACGACGCGGCTGACGTTCCACTGCCCCGTGGTGAGCGGATATTTCTCGCCGCCGTCGAAGTTGTACACGTAGTACATGCCCCAGCCGGTCTTCTGCGACCACCAGAGGAAGTCGCCGCCCTTCTTGAGGTACTGCACCGGCTTGGGCTCGAGCGCGGCACCTTCGATGGCGTCGGTGAGCAGCGTCTTGATGGCCCCCGTGGCAACATCGATTTCGATGAGATCGACGGCACGCTGCGGGCGATCCCGGCGCAGCAGACGCAGCTTGTCGCCACTCACCGGCCAGTGCAGATCCATGAGCGCCTGATCCTTCCACTTGCGCACGTTGATCTGCTTGATGGCCGGCTCGCCGCGGCGGTACACCCAGAGCTCGCTCTGCGTGACGTTCTCCTCGCCGGGCATGGTGTACTTGTAGTGCAGCAGTACGGGGCGCGGATTGGCCAGCACGTTCACGAGGAACAATTCCTTGACCTTGCGCTGGTCGCGGCGCACCACGGCAAAGCTCTTGCCATCGGGCGACCAGGTCCCCTGCGGCCGCACGCGCATGTCGGTGGACGCGTTGTCGTCCTGTTCGTCGTCTTCACCCTGATTCTGCTGACCACCGCCGCCACTGAGTGCATTGAGCTGACGGCGATTTTCGGTGGTGTCGCGGAACCCGAAGCTGTAGTGCTCCGCGCCATCGCTGCTGATCTTCGTGGTGTCGCCCGTCTTCACGTCGACGAAGAACAGGTTGTGATCGCGCGCGAACACGAAGGCGCTGCTGTCGGGGTTGTAGTTCTGGAAGTTGCGGCCGGCGCCGCCACCACCAAAGCCACCGCCACCACCGCCCTGCGTGTCGCGCTCCTCATCAGCCGGCGGGGGCGCGTTGCGCGGCGGACGGCCCAGCGACTTGAGCGTCTCGGTGGCCAGCGTCCACTCGTACCGCACCGTGTCCACCGTGAAGCGGAAGCCCTTGTGGTTCTTGAGGAAGGTGATGGTCTGGAAGGGCAGGTTGGTGGCGTCGTACGGCTTCTTGCTCAGCAGCGTGAGCTGCTCGGCCATCTTGGCCGGATCGAAGAGCAGGCGCTTGCTGCCACCGGTGGGCGACGGCACGTAGAGCATGAAGCGATTGCCGTTCCGGTCGCGCCAGTTGTAGTACATCGTGTCCGACTGGCCGAGGAAGCGCGGCTGCACGCCGAACGTGTAGGTGATGTTGCGCAGCGTGGCCGCATTGAAGCGATTGGCCAGCGCCCAGTTGGCCTTGACCGGACGATTCTCATCGGGCTGCGTGGCCTGTGCGTTGTTCTGGGCTTGGAGCGTGCCGGCCGTGGTGGCCAGCAGGAGGAAGGCGCTCCAGCGTCCACGGGGACGCGTGAGGTGGGACATGGATGGGTCTCCGGGAGGGGTCCGGTGAATTACTCGCGCGGGCGGCGCGACGTTGAGTGGTGGTGAAGCGGGGACCGATTGTCGGCGAGTCGGGGTTAGCGGCCCGCCGTCTTGCGGTGCGCGATAGTCAGATGGTTCGGACCAGGTGACTCAATTGATTGCTGCGCGCCAGATCGCGGATGCGCTGCTCGACCCGCGGGAAGATGGTTTGGGCTTCGTCGGTGAAGCGCGTGAACAGCGCTTTGAGGTCGGCGGTCGAGAGCTGCCGTCCCTGGGCGTAATACTGATCGGCCGCGTGGCCCAGCGCATAAGTGGCGGCAAAGGTCACCGCCATGCCGGAGGCCACGCCCGCGGCCTGGCCTGCGGTGCCGCCCAGCAGACCGCCCAGCGCGCCGCCCAGCAGCCCGCCGGCCAGGCCGCCCAATGAGCGGCGGACCACCTTCTCCAGCACCTGCGCGGCGGCGCCAATGCCGAGTGCGGCGGCAAGGTCTTTCACCTGCGAGGCGTCGAGCGTCTGGCCGTGATGTTGGCCGATGCACTGCACGAGCCGAAGTTGCAGTGGCAGAATGCCGAGGTTGGCGAGGCGATCGGGCAGCAGTTCCAGCGCGGCGGTGAGAATGGCCTGGTCGAGAATGTGCTGGTCGAGTACCGAGGGCGCCGCCGCACCGCTGGTGGTGTTGCTGTCCTGCCCTGACGCCGCCACGGTGCTGACCGCTTCGAGGTCTGGCGCTGCGGCGCGTGCGGCGGGGGCCGTGTCGGCGCCCAGCGTGACGGCCAGTTCGCGCAGGAAGGCGGACTCGCTCGGATTGCGCCAGCCGTTGGCCTGGCAGATGGCAACGGCGGTGTCGTAGGCCAGCTGCCGCGCGGCGGGCGTGGTGAGGTCGGCTGCGAACGTGGCGGGTGTGAGCTCGCCGCGGGTTGCGCGGGCAATGATGGACTCGGTGTCGTCCAGGCCGAGGGCGAGGGCGGCCGTGTTGAGCTGCGCGCGTTCGTCGGGGTCGTGCGAGCCGTCAGCCAGCGCGGCGAGCGTGCCGATGGCCACGATGGCGCGGGCTTCGGCGGGCGCGAGCGCTGGCGGCGTGTTGAAGTCGGTCATGACGGAAGGGAGCGGCGGGAGGTAGCTTGCAGAGGGGCCGTGGCGCAGGCTGCGGCACGGGGCGGCAGGAGAACGTTTGGCTGAGCCCTGAACACTGCATCAAAACACGCAACGAGACGAGGGGACCATGGGACTGTTTGACGGCGCATTGGGTGATGTGGCGGGGTCACTGTTGGGAGGCAAGGGCGGCGACGCGCAGGAATTGGTGGGTGGCCTGCTCAAGCAGTTCGGTGGCCAGGGTGGCGCCAACAACGGATTACTGGCCGCGGCCATGGCGCTGGTGCAGCAGATGGGCGGGCTGGACGGCCTGATTGCCAAGTTCCAGGCGGGTGGTCTGGGCGACGTGGTGCAGAGCTGGGTGGGCACGGGCGCCAACTCGGCATTGAGCGGCGCGCAGCTCGAGCAGGTGCTGGGGCGCGACACGCTGGCCCAGGTGGCGTCACAGGCCGGCATGGCGCCGGCTGAGGCAAGCAGCGGATTGGCGAAGCTGCTGCCGGAGGTGGTGCATCAGCTCACACCCGGTGGCGCGGTGCCGGCCAACAGCGGCGCATTGGTGCAATCGGTATTGGGGATGCTGAAGCGCTGACGCCTTGCCTTTCGGATTCGGTGGAGCGAGGACGCCTCGTGCCCTGCCATGCCCGCATCACCGGTCGGGGCCGGTGATGCGGGCGTCCGTGCCACAGCGTATCGACGGCTCAGCGAATGGCCGTGGCAGGCATCATGGTGTCGACAAATGTGAACCAGGATAGTTGTGTGGCACCACTGAGCACGACCGTGGTGGCGGTTCCGCGCGCCAGGGGCAGTGAGGGCACCGTCAGGAGAACGGGGGCGCTATTGGCCGCGCGCACTTCGAGTGTGACGGTGGCCGGCAGCACGTCCACATAGTTGGCCCCCTCATTGAACTTGAGGTCGGTAAACAACTCGGTGGTGCCGTTCGCAGCGCGGACGTCCAGCATGGGCCCACCGGGCGCCGCGTGGATGACTCGCAGTCGCGCCATACCGCTGTCCGGAATCACTTCGTCATCCAGCACGCGGAGGATGCGCTTGGACATGTTCTCGGACATGAGCACCACGCTGTAGCGATGACCTTCCTGGAGCATTTCGTCGTCCGAGGCGATCGTCGTCGTGTCGCTGAGTGCGACATCGCGCACGTCGAAACGGGCCATGGTGGCGTCGTCCTTTGCGCAGGCGGTCACGGCGACGACGAGGAGGGCGGAGACCGCGAGCCAATGTGTATTGCGCATCTGAATCTCGGCGTAGGGTGTTCGTGGGGAACATTCGGCGTGAACGGCCCACCATGGAGTCTTGTCGCCCCACGATCGGCAGGGAATCGATCAGACGAGTGATCCGGCGGGAACGCCCGCCGAGTTAATGCCGCGTTGCCGCAAAAAACCGCTCTTCGGAGCGATGGAAGAGTGAGCGTGGCCACTCTACACTTCCCCCTGCAGCCCACTCGTCCATGGTCATGGGCGAGACCACGCCGGGGCCGTAGGCCTACGCAAGCAGACGGGACCGCGGCAAATGCACCCAATGCCATTCTCTTCCACGGGCGGGATTCCGCAACACAGCGGACGTGGAGCTGCGCCTTCTCTCTTGACCGGACTTCGCTCATGTTCCATGTGTGGCACACCGTGGTACCCCGCCGGCTCTCGCCCGCCGGCCGATGCGTGACGACGCATGCGATGGCGGGCGTGACGGCGTGTGTGACGAACCCGATGTCGTGCCAGTGGTGGTCCTGACGTGTTGGGCGCTGCCCTGTCTGTGCCGCAGCGTGTCGTCTTCTCCAAGAGAGAACAAGCCATGGGCCCACCGGCTGCCCCCGTTGAGGATCGGCCCCCGCCGGCTTCGACGCATCCGTCTCCCGTGTCGGTTGCCATCATCGATGACAACCGCCTGCTGCGTCGCGGCATGGTGAAGGTGCTGGCCTCGCAACCGGAGTACCGGGTCACCTGTGATGCGAGTGGCGTGGACGAAGCGCTCATCGGCCTCGCGCGTAACGCGCCCCGGTTGGTGCTGCTGGACGTGGGCCTCGCGGATGAAGACAGTGTGGAGTCCTGCGCGCGCCTGACCACGACCATCCCCTCGTCGCGTGTCATTGTCATGGGCATCGATGCCCCGCCTGAGGATTTGGCCGCCTTCATACGGGCGGGGGCCGTGGGTTTCCTCATGAAGGCGGCAACACTCGACGAAATGCTGGAGACCATGCGGCGGGTCGCGGGCGGACAGGACGCCCTGCCGAGCGCTCTCACGCACTCGCTGTTTACGCAGATCATTCAGGATGCCGGTCGCGAGAATCGGGCCATGATGGAGGACGACGTCCGGCTGACCGTGCGCGAGCGGGAGATCATGAGCCTGCTGGGTATCGGATTGAGCAACAAGGAGATTGCGGCGCGTCTCTACATTGCCGTGCACACGGTCAAGAGTCACGTGCACAACATTCTGGAGAAGCTGTCCCTGCGCTCTCGTCTGGAAATTGCGGCGTACTCACGCGGTGGAGAGCGTCAGCATGAACGCTGACGACGCCCGCGCATTGATCGTCGCGCATCGTGTGTGGCACGCTGCGGCTCGGGCTGCATCACCGGGCCAGCCGGCTGGCAAGACGGCCGACGTGGTGCTCACGGCGCTCGAGTCCGGCCTGCGGCGCTGGGTCGGCGCCGAGGGCTATGCGGCGCTGCTCAATCGCTGTGTGAGCGACACGCAGCAGCGGCATCCGGTGTTGCAGGCGTTCCCCGAGTTTGCGGAACTCGATCCGGACCTGGCGCCCGATGCGCTGCACGCGGCGGTGGTCGCGCTGCTCGAGTGCATGATGCATGAACTCAGTGAAGTGGTCGGATGGGAACTTGGCATCCGGCTGCTGGAACTGAGTGTAGCGCCGCTGTTTCGTGGTCTTCCATCCGCTGAATCGCAGGAGGCCGTATCATGAGCCGCACCGCAACACAGGACGGGTCACCGGGTGTGGCCATGGCGCTGTTGCCAACCGGCGTCCCCGGACTGGATGACATTCTGGGCGGTGGCCTGCCGGCGTTCTCCTTCTCGCTGATTGCTGGTGGTCCCGGCAGCGGGAAGACCACGATGGCCATGCAGATGCTGTTTGCCACGTCCACGGTCGAGCGGCCCGGTCTGTTCATCACGCTGCTCGGCGAAACATCGCTCAAACTACTGCGCTACCAGCAGACCTTCGACTTCTTCGACGTCAGCGCCATCGGCACGCGGGTGCATCTGCTCAATCTCAGCGAGGAAGCGCTGGACGGCGATCTGGATGCGGTGCTGGCGCGTATCGTGCACGACGTGACGGCGCTGCGTCCCGGCATGGTGGTGGTGGATTCCTTCCGCTCCCTGGTGCAGAGCTATCGCTCGGATGACCGGCTCTCTCGTGTGGCCGGCTTTGTGCAACGGCTTGCTCTGCACCTGACCACCTGGCACATCACGTCGGTGCTCATCGGCGAATCGCATCAGCTGGAGGCGGCCGATCCCGTCTACACGGTGGCAGATGGCATTCTGCTGCTGAGTCAGGACGTGGAGCGCAATTCGATCGTGCGGAAGCTCCAAGTGGTCAAAGCGCGCGGTCTTCGTCACCTGCCGGGCTTGCACACGCTGCGCATCACCGAAGAGGGCATACGGGCCTTCCCCCGCGCGCCGGTGCGTCTCGATCTGCATTTGCCCGCGACGTCGCACCGACTGTCCTCGGGCATCCCAGCCCTCGACGCCATCATGGGGGGCGGCATTCCGGTGGGAGACTCGCTTGTGCTCACCGGTCCGACCGGGTCGGGCAAGACGACCTTCGCCATGCAGTTCGTGCGGGCCGGTCTCGCCGCAGGGGAGACGGCCGTCGTCGCGATCTTTGAAGAACGACCCGAGGTGTATCTGGCACGCGCCGACCGATTCGGGCCGGAAATCCGTGACGCGGTGGCCGCTGATCGTCTGCGCGTCATCTATCTTCGCCCGCTCGATCTGTCGGTGGACGAAACGCTGCAGGAGATTCGCGATGCTGTGCAGACACTGAGCGCCGTGCGGGTGGTCATTGACTCCATCAATGGATTCGAGATGGCCCTCGCGCCCACGTTCCGCGCCGACTTTCGCGAATCGCTGTATCGACTCATCGGGGCGCTCACGCGGCTTGGCGTGACGATCTACTCGACGGTCGAGACGGAAGCGCTGCATGGTGGCACGCTGACGGGATACCACGTGTCGTTCCTGACGGACATCATCATCAGCCAGCGCTATCTCGAAATGGAGGGTGCGCTTCGCAAGGCATTGCTGGTGGTGAAAATGCGCGGAAGTGACCACAGTCGCGCGTTCCGCCTGTATGAGTTGTCGTCGTCGGGTGTCGACGTCGGTTCCACGCTCACGGCCTTTGATGCCGTGTCCGGTGGGCATCCGATGCGAGCGCTGCGGAGCGCGCCGTAGCGCCGTGATGGCACATGGAGGGCCCGAACGGCGAGAACCCATCCTCCGAGCGATGGTTCGATGGGAGGGTCAGCCGCCATGTTCATGACACGGGCCACCATCACTCGCGCCAGCTGAAGGTGGCGTATTTCGAATGGAGGGAAGGATGACACCGAAGGCGTACGCTGTGCCTGGAAATCGCGGCACGGCCATGTCCATGGACCCGATGCTGGCGACCGATGCGTCATCGGGTGTGGTGATGCACAACGGTCGAGTGTTCGTGGACGTCAATGCGGAAGCTCTGCGTCTGCTTGGGGCCACACATCGCGCACAAGTCATCGGCCAGCCGGTGCGGGCGACGCTCGAACGGCCGTACCTCAAGTCCGTGGCGCACCAACTGCTGCACGGCCGACCGGTCGATGGACGGCCACCTTTCGTGCGCGAGCCGGTGTACGGCTTCGATGGCCTCGTGCGTGTGGTGGAATCGCATGCCCAGCTCGTGCAGCGCGACGGCGTCGTCCTGGCCGTCCTGGTGTTTCGGGACATCGCGGATCGGCTACAGGCCGAGGGGCGTGCGCATGATGAGGCGCTGCACGCGCTGGAACTGCGGCACCTGCGCCGCACGCGTGACCTGGCGGGTGGCGTGGCCCATGAGCTCAACAACACACTGCAGGTCATCGTCGGGTACGCGAGTATGCTGGCGGAGCAGTCGCCCGAGTCCGAGCAACGACTCGACGCCGAGGCCGTGCTGGCAGCGGCCTCACGGGGCGCTCTCATTGTGCAACGTCTGCTGCAGTACGCGCAGGGCGCACCGCACGCCGCCCGCCCGTCGAATCTGTGCGAGATGGCGGAACAGGCAGCGGAACGTTTTGCGTCGGGCACCGTCGAGGTGCGGGCCGCGCGTCCTGCCATGGCCATCATGCTCGATCCGCGCCAACTGCAAATCATGCTTGATATCCTTCTGTCCAATGCAACGCGTGCTACGCGACGGGGCGGGCGCGTGCGTATTGACGTGCAGGAGGCGGTGAGCGGCGGCGGTCAAACGGCCTGCGATGGTCGGGACATGCCCCGCGGGCGCTACGCGGTGTTGACTGTCACGGATACGGGCATCGGCATGCCGATGCCGGTTCAGGCGCAGGTCGGTGTGCCGTTCATGTCGCGCTGGCCGGTCGGCGACGGCGCCGGGTTGGGTCTGTCGGCGGTGCTCGGCATGGTCGCACAGCACGGCGGATTCCTCACCTTCAGCAGCCGTGAGGCACAGGGGTCGAGCTTCCGGCTGTGGTTTCCGTTACCCACGGCCATGCGACGCCTGGCACCCACAGACGTCAAGCAGGACGTGGTGGTCGTGGAGCATGATGCGGCGCAGCGTGATGCCCTGGCCCGTACGTTGGAGCGGGCCGGCTACACCGTGCGGGCGTGTCGTTCGGGTGAGGAGGTGCTGGCGTCGATGCGACATGGCGCGCCTCCGGCGGTGCTGCTCTGCAGTGCGCACTTGCCAGGCGGCGGCGCTGCGAAGGTGCTGCAGCAGCTCGCGGTGGCGTGGTCGCATGTCCCCGTGCTCGTGCTGGGGACCTATGGCGCGACGCTGGCGACCTCGTCGGAGAGCCCGTTGGCCGCCGTGCCTTCGCGCGACGGCGCCCCTGTACGCTGGTTGCGCGGCCCCGCACCGGATTCGGTGTTGCTGATGCATGTGCAGGATCTGCTGCTGGCGTCGGAGTCCTGACACGCTCACGCAGTGCCCGCGCGGACGTGGTCCATTCTCGCTAGAATAGCTGGAGCCTGTTGCAGCGTGGCCCAAGTCGCCGTGCTGATCTGGCGCATGGCATGGTGGCTGGCCGAAACGACGGGGCAATATGGGACTAATCGACGGCGCATTGGGTGAGGTGGCGGGCTCACGGCTGGACCGCAAGGGTGGCGATGCACATGAACTGGTGTACACCGGTGCCAGCGCGGCGCTGAGCAGTGCGCAGCCTGCGCAGGTGATCGAACTGGGTACTCTGGCGCAGGTGGTGGTGTGAGCGCGCGAGGGAACGCTGCGATGATGTGGCCATGTGTCCTGGTGTGTGGTGGTCTTCTTGTGGGATCGGCGTCGATGGTTGGCGCGCAGAATCAAGAGGCCGCCCGCGGAACACTTGTTGGTGTTGTGCTCGACGCTGACGGGCGCGGCCTTGGCGACGTCGATGTGATAATGGGTCAGGACGAGCGTCGCACACGGAGTGATTCGTTGGGGCGATTCCTGCTTCGTGATTTGCCGGTTGGCCGCGCCACATTGCGCGTACGTCGCATAGGATACCGGCCGTTGGAGCAACGAATTGCGGTGCGTGCCGGGGAGCAGGATGTTGTCGTGGAGCTATTGCGTTACGCGCAGGCGATGGACACCGTGCGGGTCTTCGATCAGCACGCATGTGACCCGACGTCGCTGGCGGGTTTTGAATGTCGTCGGCGTGCCGGCGTGGGCTACTTCCGCGATGCGGGCGAGATACGTGCCCTGCGCGCCACTGATATGGCCGACCTGTTTGACGGCGTGCCGGGGATTCGTCGGCAGTTTGAACGGGACGGACCGCATGGCGGCGAGTTTCTTCCAGTGCCAGTGACCAGCCGCTGCATGGTGCGACTGTGGAACGGGCAGCCCGAAATGGAGCGTGGTGCATCGCTGGGCAAAGGCGACGTTACGTGGAAGCCAGATCGCATCTGGCGGCCACAGGACATCGTCGCACTTGAGGTCTACGATGTGTATGCCAAGGTGCCCGAGCGATACCGCGGCGCAGCGTGGCCGGCGGACTCGCCGCAGCCCTGCGTGCTGGTGATCTATTGGACGCGGGGCGCGGCCAAGCGGTAGAGGGCGTTGCTGCTATACAGCGCTATGGTGCGCTCGGTGTCATCGCGATGGTGACTTCAAGTGGTCTGATATCGCCGCACCGCCTATTGCGGGTGACCGTCAGGTCGGTCCGCGTCGTGGCAGCATAGCCCGGCGCTTCTACCTGTACGGTATATGTACCGGAGCGTTCAGAGGCTCCAAGGTAGAGTCGCTCGTTCGGCCGAGAGTAGTCGATTGTGAGTATTTCGGTGTATGCCCCTTCCGTTGCCGTGACGGTTGCCATCTGCTCGAGAGATCTTTGGGTTCTCGCGTCAACCACACGGATCCGGAGACCATGCAATGCAGCGCCTCCACAATCGCCGTTGCTGCAACCGCCGAGCCAGATTGTCAGGGCGGCCACTGCCAGGGCGCGATTCAGGCGATTGCCACGTAGTACGACGGATTGATTCATGGGGGGAAGTCTTCGGGATTGGATGGGTCACTCCAGGATCCACTCGGTAATGTACCGCGACACCCGACAGCGCGTCGCGAATTCGACTCCTTCATGCTCTGCAGATTGCATGGCTGTCACGCCATCTGCGCGCCGTAGGCGCGCTGATTGTCACGTCAGCGCAGTTCGATTCATTCATGGGCGTCAAAGTGGGACCAGTGGCGTGACGTGGAGCACGGTTTGAAGGAAAGGTGACAGACGTGGATCCGCTTGATGCTGTACTGGGATTGCAGTTGGACGGTGCCACGATTACTCGTTACAGTATTCAGCGCCGCCTGACGATGCTCGCAATGTCTCTCTCGGCATTGCTTCTGCACGAGGATATGAACGTGAAATCACATGTTGGCTGGCTGGTCTCGTCTTCGAAATGGCGATCAGCGGATCTCTGTTCGATCTCGTCGACAGTTCAAGTACCTACGACTGGACTTCCGGGGATGACGATACCGTTTCCATCTCTGGTGCAACGCTGCTCGGTATCCTGAGAAGCTGCCGCTTCCACACTCCCAGTCGAACGCAGGTGTCTCGATCGGGCGAATTGGTGTATTGCTTGGACGGGACGCTGACTTCTGCGAGTTCGGCGCCCGTCGCGTACCAGTCCAGTTTCGCCACCTACTTGTCTCTCACCTACGATTTCTCGGTGACGCTGCCAAGTCTCACGGATGTCCGCGCGCTCTGGCGGAAGAACCTCTACAATCTCTAGGAGGGAGACTGGATCGTGCGTTATCTCATCCTTGGTCTGTTCGCACTGGCGGGCCTGGCCTGCTCCAAAACGGATCCGGTTGGCGGCGAAGGATTTATTTGGCCGCCAATGGCTGCGGTTGAAGGGCGCGTAGTTTCACAATCTGGCGCGGGGATCGGGAACGCCACGATTACAGTGACCGCGCTGCGCGAGAGGCCGGTACTTGACATACAGGTTGGAATAGCGGCTGACACTGACGGGTATTTCAAGTTCCTCGTTCAAGCACCCGGCGACTTCTCAGTGCCAAGCATTGACACCGCGAGTGTGCAGCTTGCAACGCAGCGTCCCGGTGCCAACTCCGCTGCGCAGATCGATACGGTGTTGCTGCGATTCAGTCCCAGGATTGCTGGTGTACCGTCGCCAGTGGTGAACAGACTCGACGTAAGGTGGCGAGGGCAGTAAGCCGTGTCTGTTCAGGTCAACGCGGCGAACTCTGATCTCCGGACGGTGATCAACGTTACCCCGTTCGACGTCAACCCGTGCACTCGACGTGGAGTGCACGGTCTCACGGGCGTGCGCGCTCTCTGGCGGAAGAACTTCTACAACCTCTAGAAGGAGAGTGGGTTGTGCATTACCTCATCCTTGGCCTGTTCGCACTGGTGGGCATGGCCTGCTCCAAGCAAGATCCAGTCGACGGCGAAGGATTCATTTGGCCGCCAATGGCTACGGTCGAAGGGCGCGTAGTTTCACAGTCTGGCGTGGGTATCGGGAACGCCACAATTACAGTGACCGCACTGCGCGAACGACCGATACTCAGTGTGGGAGTCCCTGTCACAGCTGACGCTAACGGGTATTTCAAGTTCTCTGCTGAACTACTTGGAGACTTCTCAGTGCCCAGCATAGACACCGCAAGTGTGCAGCTTGCAACGCAGCGTCCCGGTGCCAATCCGAGTTCGCAGATCGATACGGTGTTGCTGCGATTCAGCCAGAGGGGTACTGGCTTGCCATCGCCAGCGGTGAACAGGTTCGATCTGAGGTGGCGAGGGCAGTAAGCCGCGATCTCAGTGGGTCACCGGTAGTTGTGCCCCTTCACATGCTGCTCGCCACCACCCAGTTCGAGGGCCTTGAACTGCTTGGCGCGCACGTTGACCACATGCTGCTCCACCTGCAGCGTGCCGCGAATGAGCAGCAGGGGTGAGGTGGAGATGAGCAGCGCATGCTGCTCGAAGCGGTCGGGTGTGACAATCACGTTGATCATGCCGGTTTCGTCTTCGAGGGTGAGAAACACGAAGCCCTTGGCGGTGCCGGGCCGCTGTCGGCAAATGACGAGACCGGCCACGGCCACAGGCTGACCATCCCGGCCGTCGGTCTGTGTCTGCTGCGCGGTGTACACGCCGTTGCGCGCGAGATGCGCGCGCACATGCACCATGGGATGGCCGGCCAGCGACAGGCCGGTCATGCGATAGTCGGCTTCGGTGAGTTCGACCGGCGTGAAGGCCGGCACGGCCGCCGGGGCGGCGTGCTGCGTACGCGGGGCCAGGGGCAGCTCGGGAGCACGCGTGGCGGCCATGACGTCCCAGAGCGCCACGCGGCGGCGACGCGCGGGCGGCTCGTGGGCGTAGAGACCGTCAAAGGCACCGGCTTCGGCGAGACGACGCCAGGCGGCGCGGTCGAGCGTGACGCGACGCACGGCGTCGGCGAGATCGACAAAGGGCCCGTCGCGCAATGCGGCTTCGAGATTGCGGCGGGCCTTGGCGCCGAGGCCGCGGACGAGGCGGAGGCCGAGGCGGACGGCAACGGGTGGCGGTGCTGTGGCCGAGGGCCTGTCAGCTTTGCGCTCTGAGTTGAAGTTGCTGAGTGCTGAGTTCTTTTCGGCGTTGTTGGGGGTGCTGCGCCAACGCACAATGCCGTCGTTGGGGATGAGGCTGCGGCCATCGGCGAGCTCGAGGCTGTGGTCCCATACGCTGCGCGTGAGATCGATGGGCAGGACCTGCACCCCATGACGTTTGGCGTCTTCGATGAGCGTGCCCGGCGCGTAGAACCCCATGGGCTGCGCGTTGAGAATGGCGCAGAGATACTCGGGCGCGTAGTAGTGACGCAGCCAGGCGGTGGCGTACACGATGAGCGCAAAACTCGCTGCGTGGCTTTCGGGAAAACCGTAGTCGGCAAAGGCGTTGATCTGATTGTAAATGCGCAGTCCCGTTTCTTCGGGAATGCCGTTGCGCGCCATGCCGGCAATGAGTTCTTCGCAAATGGCGGCCATGCGCTCGCGCGAACGCTTGTGACCCATGGCGCGGCGCAGCTGATCGGCCTGCGTGGGCGTGAAGCCCGCCGCCGTGATGGCCACCTGCATGCCCTGCTCCTGAAACAGCGGCACGCCCAGCGTGCGCCGCAGCACCGGCTCGAGCGAGGGGTGCGGGTACACGATGGGTTCCTGTCCGGCGCGCCGGCGCAGATAGGGATGCACCATCTCGCCCTGAATGGGGCCGGGCCGAATGAGGGCCACTTCCACCACGAGGTCGTAGAAACAGCGCGGCCGGAGACGCGGCAGCGTGTTCATCTGCGCACGGCTTTCGATCTGAAACAGGCCCACCGTGTCGGCGCGGCACATGACGTCGTACACGGCCGGATCGCTCATGTCGAGTTGCCCGAGGTCCACGTTCACACCACGCGTGTGCCGGATGTAGAGCAGACAATCCTGCACCACGGTGAGCATGCCGAGTCCGAGCAGGTCGATTTTCACGAGGCCCACCGGGTCGAGATCGTCCTTCTCCCATTGCACGACGGTGCGACCCGGCATGGACGCGGGCTCGAGGGGCACGATGGAGCCAAGGGGTTCCTCCGCGAGAATGAAGCCGCCCACGTGAATGGAGCGGTGACGCGGTAGTTCGTGCAGGCCGTCCACGACGTGCGCGAGTTGCTGCACCCGCGGGTCGTTGGCGTCGAGACCGGCGCGCTCGAGCATCGCGCGCCCGGTGATGCCCTCGCGTGAGCCGGTGGTGCGATTGCGACCGTGTTCGTGTGCGTGTGCGTGTTCGTGTGCGTGTTTGGCGGCGGGTTCCTCGCCTCCAGCCATCTGCTGATCAGCACCCTTGTCGGCTCCCTTGGCCAGCGGGCCAAGCGCTTCACGCGCATCACCGGCCAGCTTGCGCTCCACGCGGGTGTCCATGAGTTGCTGCCAGGTGGCGTCGCGTGCGCTGATGGTACGCGGTGCACGCTGTGCGTTGGGCGAGCCATGGGGTTCGTAACTCGCGCCGGGCACCGGACGGTCGGAGGCCGTGAGCGGGCGACGGGGCGCGGGTGGTTTCGCGTCCGTTTCCTTGGCGGTCAGCTCATTGGCCGTGGTCGCGTCGTCCACCACACGCAGTGCGTTGGCCGTACTGCGCGCGCTGAAGCGATCACTGAGTGCCGCGAGCACATCGGCCTGCTGCGTGGAGAAGCCCAGCACGCGGGCAGCGTCACGCACCGCGCTGCGCCCGCGCCAGGTGATTTGTTCACACACCATGGCCGCGTGCTCGCGCCCGTAGCGATTGTACACGTACTGCAGCACGCGCTCACGATCGCGGTGCGCAAAATCGATGTCGATGTCGGGCGGCTCCTGACGGTTCTCACTGAGGAAGCGCTCAAACAGCAGCCCCATGCGCACGGGGTCGACGGCGGTGATGCCAAGGCAGTAGCACACGGCGGAGTTGGCGGCCGAGCCCCGGCCCTGGCAGAGAATGCCTTCACGTCGCGCGAAGCGCACGATGTCCCACACGATGAGGAAGTAGCCCGCGAGGTCGAGCTTGCGGATCATGCCCAGTTCGTGCGCCAGTTGCCGCTCGTGTTTGGGCGTGCGCTCTGTGCCCCAGCGTTCGTGCGCGCCGTGCTCCACGAGACGCGTGAGATACTCCTGCGCCGTGACACCCGGTGGCAGCGGAAAGGCGGGCATGCTGGGCCTCAGCTGCTCGAGACGAAACGCGCAGCGCTCGGCAATGCTCAGCGTGGCGCGCACGCCCTCTTCGGCACCACGCCAGCGCCGGTACACCAGCGCCGGTGCCTTGAGCGCCCACTCGGCGTTGGGACGCAGACGTGTGCCCATGCTGTCGAGCGTGCGACCATGGCGCAGAGCCCCCAGCACGTCGTGCACGATGCGGGCGTCGGGGGTGGCGTAGTGCACGTTGTTGGTGACCACCCAGGGCACACCGAGTCGCGCGGCGAGTGGCCGCAGCTGCTGCACGAGCGCGCGTTCTTCGGGCAGTCGGTGATCCCAGCACTCGATGGCGAGATGCTCACCAAACACATCACGCAATTCGGTGGCGGCCGTCCAGGCATCCTGTTCGCGTCCCTCGGCCAGCAGTTGCGGAATCCATCCGTTGGGGCAGCCGCTGAGTGCCGTGACTCCCTGCGTGTGGCGTGTGACCAGCGCCCAGGGCACCGAGGGCCGCCCACGTTCACTGTCCATGCGCGCGCGGGTGATGAGCGAGGCGATGTTGCGATAGCCCTCCCGTGTTTCGGCCAGCAGCACAAGATGGGTGCGGCGCTCGCCCACACTGCGCCCCTGCGCGCGGGCCGCGCCCAGTTCGGGCATGCGCACGGTGAGTTCGGCGCCCAGGATGCCGCCAATGCCGGCCGCCGCGCAGGCGGTGCCGAAGCGCACCACGCCACCCAGATCGTCGTGGTCCGTGAGGGCGAGGGCCGGGTAGCCCAGTTCGGCCGCCCGCTCGGCCAGCGCCTCCGGCAGGGACGCCCCGTCGAGCAGGGAGAGCGCCGAGTGGCAGTGCAGTTCGGCGTACTGGCGGACAGGTCGCGCCGGAGTCGAGCGGGAGGCGGGGCGCATAGCAGACACTCAAAGATACCGAATAAATGCCGAACATTCAAGGTTTCCTGGTCACCCCGGCGAAGACCGGCACGCCCGTCCCGCCTGTCAGCGCATCAACAACCACACCCCCACACCGTACAGCAACAGCAGCGCCGCCCCGCCGCCCCGCGAGACGGCCGCCGGGCGCTGCGGTCCAAGTACGGTGAGCACCACCCCTACGGCCATGAGCGCCACCGCCATCAGCGCAGTCAACAGATGCGACGCGTCCGCCACACTCAGCAGCGCGCCGGGTGGATGCAGCGGATCCAGTGCGGCAAATACGAGCATGTTCACGGCGTTGCTGCCGAAGAGATTGCCGATGGCCAGGTCATAGGCCTTGAGTCGCACGGCCGCCAACGATGTCACGAGTTCCGGCAGCGAGGTGCTGAGCCCCACCAGCACGGTGCCCACCACCGTCGCCCCCAGTCCCGACTGCTCGGCCAGCACATGTGCCAGGCGCGCGAAGTGTGGCGCGACCAGCACGATGGTCAGCGCACTGGCCAGCAAGCCGGCCACTGCGCGCGGCATGGACATGGCCCCCACCAGATCGCGATGACTGTCCGGCAGCGGCCGATCCTGATTGATGCGATAGGCCACGACGGATACCAGCACATAGACCAGCAGTATGAGCAGCGAGCCGATCCCCACACCCAGCACGCGCAGGGACGGACGAACAATGAGTGTGATGGCGACCAAAATGGTGAGCAGGATACCGAGGGCGGCGTTGAGACTGTGGGTTCGTGAGGCGCCACCAAACAGCGCCCGTCCGCCGGGCGACAGAGTCACGATGCCGAGCAGGAGCATGTTGGCCATGCTGCTGCCGAGCAGATCGCCCACCGCAAGGTCCACCACGCCGAGTCGCACGGCGGCGACGTCGGTGACTATCTCCGGCAGCGATGTGGCCAGGGCCAACAGCACGGAGCCGACCCACACACCACTCAGCTTCGTGCGGTCGGCAATGGTGTCGCCCGTGCGCGCCAGGACCACACCGCAGGCCACAATGACCATTGCCGTGGCCATGAACTGTAGAACGAGCGTGCCGGTTGACAATGTAAGGGCCGCTCAGCGTGCGAGTCGGTACAGCAGGACGGGCACGGTCGCGCTGCGCAGCACCTTGTCGGCCACGCTGCCAAGCAGGCTGCGGCCGAGCGGCCCGCGCGCGTGGGTGGCCAGCGCAATGAGACCGGCGTCGCACTGCGTCGCGTGTTCGACGATCAATGTGGCGATGTCCATACCCACCGGAACTCGCAGTTCGCAGGCCACTCCCGTAGCGCGCAGCGTCGTGGCGTGTTCGGCCAGATAGCTGGCGGCGCGATGTTCCTGTTCGGCGAGGTCGCGCTCGTATGTGCTGGCCGTGGCGATGCGCCGCAACATGGGATGCAGGGGACTGGCTACGCGCGTCAGCACATAGTGTGGGCTGTCCCCCAGCAAGGTCCGTACCGGTGCCATGACGTCGTCCGCCGCCCTGGTGCCGTCGAAGGTGACCATGACGCGCGAGAGTGCCGGGCGATGGGTCTGCAGCGATGTAGCGATGGACTGCGCGGCTGGTGCAGGGGCGTCCAGTCCGCCCTGCTCCAGATCAGGCGATCGCACGATCAACACTGGGACATGGCACAGACGCAGCAGCACATCGGCCACTGAGCCAAGCCAGAGGCGCGAGGCGCCGCCGCGACCGTGCGTGGTGAGGACGAGCGCGACTGCGCCCGTGTCGTGGACGTGCGCGGCCAGGGTGGCGGCGGGTGTGCCGTCCAACACCATGATTGACACCTCGAGATCTGGGACCTGCGCGGCAATGCCGTCGCGAACCGCAGCGAGATAGTCTCGAGCCGAAGCACGAAGCGTCACTTGCTGCTCGGCGCGCCACGACGCATCAGGAACCGGGGCACCCGACACGGCCCGCACGTCGACGGCTGGCGGAACGACCGTCACGATGTCGAGTGCGAACCCGCGTGCGGTGGCGAGTTCGGTCGCGAACGGAACGGCCGCTTCGGCCTCGAGCGATCCATCAAGAGCGAGGAGTAACGTCGGCATACCAGCCTCGGGTTCGGATGAAAACCTTCTCGATTTCGACGGCGACGTACACGACGGATGCGACGCCCACGCACAGCCCCCACTCCGCCAGGCTGAGTGGCGCAATGCGGAAGAGCTGCGCCAGGGCCGGCGTGTGGGTGATGGCCACCTGCAGCACGAAGGTCAGCAGCACGGCACCCAGCAGCAGCGGATTGCTGAACGGCCCAATGCGCCAAAGCGGATGGCGCTCGGAGCGTACGGCCAGCACATGTGCGAGTTGCGAGAGGGTGAGCACAGTGAAGGTGAGCGTCTGCCAGCGGGCATTGTTCTGTCGCAGCGCCCAGGCCTGCGTGCCCAGGGCAAGACCCGCCATGAGCAGTCCCACCCACACCGCGTGCTGCCAGAGCCCGTGGGCAAAGATGCTTTCCGACGGCGGGCGGGGCGGGCGCTGCATGACGTCGGGCTCCGCGCGTTCCGCCGTGAGGGCGAGCCCCGGTAATCCGTCGGTCACGAGGTTCATCCACAGGATGTGCATGGGCAAGAGCGGCAGCGGCAATCCCAGCAGCGGCGCGAGAAACAGCGTCCAGATCTCACCGCTGTTGGTGGACAGCACGAAGCGCACGAAGCGGCGGATGTTGTCGTAGATGCGACGGCCTTCGCGCACCGCACGCACGATGGTGGCGAAGTTGTCGTCGAGCAGCACCATGTGCGCGGCCTCGCGCGCCACATCGGTGCCGCCACGCCCCATGGCCACACCGATGTTCGCCTGCCGGAGGGCGGGCGCATCGTTGACACCGTCGCCCGTCATGGCCGCATACTCACCACGCGCCTGCAGGGCCTGCACGATGCGCAGCTTGTCCTCCGGCGCGACGCGCGCAAACACGCGCGTATCGGCGAGGGCCACGCGCAGGGCCCCGTCGTCCATGCCGGCCACCTCGCGACCGCTCAGCACCGGCGCTGTGCTGTCAATACCAACCCGCGCCGCAATGGCGCGCGCGGTGGCGGGGTGATCGCCGGTGATCATGACCACCTGAATGCCGGCGCTGCGGCACTGCGCCACCGCCTGGGCCGCTTCCTCGCGCGGCGGGTCGAGCAGCCCCACGAGCGCGAGGAGTGTGAAGTGGCGCTCCAGCGTGTTTGCATCGAGTGCGGAACCGGCGACGTGGTCGGTGTCGCCGGGGGGCAGCGAACGAACTGCCACCGCCAGCACGCGCAGTCCCTCGGCCGCCATGGTCTCCGCTTCCTGCATGGCCTCGGCGGCGTGCGCCGATGCCTGGCAACGTGGCAGGACCTGCTCCGGTGCGCCCTTCATGCAGGCCACGAGCGTGTCACCATGTGCGTGCACGGTGGTCATGCGTGCGCGCTCTGACGTGAAGGGGATCTCGTTCACGCGCGGCCAACATTGCCGCAGTGTGGCGAGGTCCACACCGTGCGACAGCGCGTGCTGCAACAGCGCGGTTTCGGTGGGATCGCCAAGCAGGCTGCCGTCGGGTTGTGGTGTGGCATCGTTGCAGAGGACCACGGCCTCGGCCAGCGACAGTACCGGCGCACCTTCTGTTGCGGCGTCACTCGCCTCGTGCTCATTGATGGCGCGCACGCGATCTACCTGCATGCGGTTCTGCGTGAGTGTGCCGGTCTTGTCGGTGCAGATGAAGGTCACCGAGCCCAGGGTCTCGACCGCTGGCAGTCGGCGGATGAGGGCCTGCTGCCGCACCATGCGACGGGCGCCGAGTGCAAGGGCCACCGTGATCACGGCCGGCAGTGCTTCGGGAATGGCCGCCACGGCAAGACTGAGTGCGGTCATGAACATGAGTCCCGCGTCTTCTCCGCGCAGCAGCCCCGCGGCAAAGATCACGGCGCAGAGCCCCAGCACCAGCACCGCGAGGCGGCGTCCGAAGGCGGCGAGGCGCAATTGCAGCGGTGAGCGCGGGTCCTGCTGCGCCCCCAGCATCGCCGCAATGCGTCCAAGCTCGGTGCGCATGCCGGTGGTCACCACCACACCTTCCGCGCGACCGGCCGTCACGGTGGTGCCCTTGTAGGCAAGATTGCGGCGATCGCCCAGTGGCAACTCGGCGTCGTCGAGTGCGGCGGTGTGCTTCTCCACCGCCAGCGATTCGCCGGTGAGCGCCGATTCATCCACGGCGAGACGCTGGATGTGCAGCAGCCGCAGGTCGGCGGGCACCACGTTGCCGGCTTCGAGCAGCACCAGATCGCCGGGCACGAGGCGGTGGGCGGCAATGCTCTGTTCGCGGCCCGCTCGCCGGACCCGCGCGCTGGGCGCGGCCATCTGTCCAAGCGCGGCCAATGCCTGCTCCGCGCGATACTCCTGCACAAAACCCAACACCGCATTCAGCAGCACAATGGCCACGATGGCGAGCGTGTCTTCGGCTTCGCCCACCAGCATGGCGACAAGGGCTGCGCCGATCAGCACGAGCACCATCACGTCGCCAAACTGTGCAAGCAGCATGCGCAACGCACTGCGGCGCGCCGCGGTCACGAGCAGGTTGTCACCGTACTGCGCGCGGCGCGTCTCGGCCTCGTGGTCCGTAAGGCCGTCGGCGCGCGAGTCGATCAGGCGCAGGACCGACTCCGGGGTCTGCTGATGCCAGGTTGGCGGTGGCAGGTCGTGGATGGCCATGGTCGGACTATGCGTCGGTGTTGTCGACTTGGCCAGCATAGTGGAATAGGGTCTGGCGCGAGGAACCTGAAGAACTGTGCTTGCGGACACTTCGGTGAGCTTTGAGCTGTGAGTTCGAGTTTTGTGTTTGCAGTTCTTCAGACGCAAAGCGCGATACTCAAACACAGAACCCGAAACTGATCAGTTTCGAGTTCTGTGTTCAGGTTTCGGGTTGTGGGTTGGGTGAGATGCTGACGCAGTCCCGTAGCTGACACTCAGTCATACCACCCGTGCACATACCAGGCGGCGCGGTCCTGGTAAATGAGCAACTCGCCATCGGGGTCGGCCACGGTGCGCCAGTAGTCGCGCGCGTAGTGTTCGCCGCGCCACCAATCGCCGCTCAGACGTTCAGGGCCGAGCACGTCGACGACATGCAGACGACGACCGCGCCACCAGATGGCTTGCGGTATGCCGCGTGGGGCTTCCACTTCGATGGCCTCGGCGGGTGTGAGCAGACGCAGCACGGCGGATACGCGCGGTGACGTGTGCGGCGTCGCTTGCGGTGTGGCCTGCGGCAGCGGCGCCGCCGCGAGTGCGATGGCATCGGCGCTCACCCAGGCTCCCGTTTGCTCGGGGCGATGGGTGTCACGCGCTTCGGGATGCACCACGACATCACCGCGATGCTCGGGGTCGAGTGTGGCGCGCAGCCGTGCGAGCACGGCCTCGGCATTCATGGCGGCGTCGCGCCACGAGGGCACGAGCAGATCGCCCTGATCGGCAGCGAGTGGGGCCGTGGCGGGAATGCCGAGTGTCACGCCGATGACGGGCGCGGGAATGTTCCAGCGTTCGAGCAGGGCGCGACACTGATCGAAGAGCGGCTCGAGGCGCGCGAGTGGCCGTGCCGGCCGCACTTCGCGCGTGATGCTGCGCTGCGGGATGGCGAGCAGATCGCGCGGACCTTCGCGGCGTGTGCCCGTGTGATGTGGCGCGTGATGTGGCGCGTGATGTGGCGTATGATGTTCAGCGATATGTTCGGCCACGCGCGCCGGTCGCTGTGATGATGTCCATGTGCTCTCGTTGTGCGTGTTGTCGTCGCTGGTCTCCGGCACCTGTGTGTGGTCCTGCATGTCGGAGCCGATGGCTTCGAGCGGATACGAACGGCCGGCATCAAGCACGAGCGTGATGGACACGGCCGCTGCCGCCCGACCGTCGTGCACACAGTCGTGCAGCAGCCGCTGCAACTGCGCGCGCACGGCAAAGAGAATGGGCTCGGCGCGCTCAACGGCGGCCGGCAGTTCGATGCTGGCATGCCGCGCGGCTTCGACGCGCACGAGTCCGGGACGACGCGGGTCTTTGCCCTGCGCCAGTCGCCAGGCACTGAGTCCCTCGGGGCCCCAGCGCTGCTCCACATCGCCGGCATCGAGTGCGGCGAAGGCGCCAATGGTGCGCAGCCCCAGCAGCGTGAGCGCCTCGCGCAGTTCGTCGGGCATGGGCAACAGCCCCAGCGGCGCCGGCGCGAGATAGGCGCCGCATCCGCCGGGTGGCAGACACACGGCGTCTACGCTGGGTTGCGTGCTGGTACGCGGCGCCCAGGTGGCCGCTCGTGCCGCCACACAACTGTCGGCAATGGCCACGCGTGCCTCGGGATGCCATTGCCGCGCAATGTGCAGCAGGGTCTCGGCGAGTTGCCGCTCCCCGCCCAGCGCGGCAAAGCCGCTGGCGCCCACCCACCAGAGGCCGGGCGCACCGTGCACGGGTGTGACCTGCGGACCGGCGGCCAACAGCGCGGTGGTGGCTGCGAGCACCGCGTCCTGCACGGCGTGCTCGTCCCATGGACGCACGTCGAGCGCGGCGCAGCGGGCGCGGGCCTCGGCAATGGTCATGCCCGCCCGCACCCCGGCGCGACCGGCGGCCAGTGACACCACCTTGAGCCGAGTGTCCACCGCCAGTGCGCGCGGCACCGCGTCCCAGTGCGGCGGGTCAGGAGGACGGCTGACGGGGACGTCGCCCGAACGTGGATTCGGCCGCGCGGCGCCGCCCGCGGTACGTGGTCCAGTCGCGGATGCCACGTTGCTCGCGCTCCTCGCGGCGCTGGATGCGCTGTTCGCTCCACTGGTCGAGGCCGCGCCCGGTATTCCCGAGACCGGCGTTGCCGCTGATCGGCCGCGCTGCGGGGAGCGGGAGTCGGTCGCCGGGGTCGGCCTCGAGTCCGGCAGCAACTCGAGCTGGATGTCCCGGAAGCTCAGTTCCGTACAGGTCGCGACTGCCGACGCCGAGTCCGCCCCAGGTGACGGGATGCTCGGCGTGGTCGACGAACTGGCCGGTGTCGGCGCTGTGGCTGACACTGTGGTCGGTGCTGTTGCCGCGGGCGGCCCAGGGACGACGCGCGCTGCGCGCCACCCCGCGCCGATCGGGAATCTCGGGATGCGCACACACGCGACGCGCCAGGATGACGACACGATCCACCTCGACAGACTGATGCGGGAGTCCGGGGCCGCCGCGTTCCACGACGACTCGAACCGTGTTGGGGCGGGCGTCGGATGCGGTGACCCGCGACGCCGGAAGACGCAGCTGCATACGCAGACGCAGGGTGCCGGCCATGCGACTGCCGCGAGACTCGCCGGCCCGCTGTGAGCTGAGCACCACGCAGGCGGCATCGCGCTCGCGGGCCAGCTGGGCCAGCCGCACGCCATGCACACGCGAGAGAGCCGGGGGCTCGTCGAGCACGACAAGCCCGAAGACCCCGCTGCGCAGCAGCAGGTCGGCAGTCCAGGCCGCGCGATGCCGCTGGGCATGGGTGAGGCGAATGACCACCAGGCGCTTGCCCAGACCGGCGAGGGTGGCCGGGGCGAGCGTGCGGCCCACGTCGATCCAGGCCACCCAACCGCCACCCTGCAGCACAGTGGCCGCCACCTGCCGCACGAGGGCGGTCTTGCCCACCGCCAGCGCCCCCGTGAGTTCGGTGACCCGCCCCCGCGGAATGCCGCCGCCCAGTGCCCGGTCGAGCGCGGCCACCCCGGTGTGCCAGGGCGCGCCCGGGGCACGCCCGGTGGCAACGACCGCCTGCACACGGGCCTGCACACCGGCCAGCGCGTCGCTGGGTGGTGGACCGCTTGGCGGTGGACCGCCTGGCGGCGTGGAGGGAGAGACGAACGGCAGCGGCAGGGCGCTCATGATACCAAACAAAAACCGAAAGTCAACGGGAGAAAAAGACCGCCGAGTGGCGGTGCGAGGGCGTCAGGTGAAGAGTGGCAGCTGATTGGTTGATGGCTGTATGTCGTTGTGTATTTCTTTATCTGGCTCCTCACGGGCGTCGTCGTAGCGGTACACCCGGAAGCGCAGACCATGCCGGGCACAGAGCCGCTCCATGGCCTCGCGCAGTCCCGTGCGGTAGGTCTCGCGGGCGTACACACTGTCGCGGTAGGTGGCCTCGTAGCGGGCGGCGAGCTCGGGAAACTGCTCCCGCACCACCGGCAGGTAACGCCGTCGGGACGCGGCCCGCAGCCGCAGGGCGCAGGCCCCGAGGCTCCTGGCCCCCGTGTCCGCCACCCGGGCCACCAGCTCGGCCAACTGCTCTGGCGCGTCGGTGATGCCCGGTAGAATGGGCATGCAGTTCACGCTGACCTCCACCCCCGCCTCGGCCAGCCGGCGAATGCCGCGCAGACGGGCCTCCGGTGTGGGCGCGCGCGGTTCGATGCGACGGGCCAGCTCGCGGTCGACCGTGATGAGCGAGACGTGCACGGCCACGGTGTTGTGTCGGGCCAGGTGCTGCAGCAGCGGGATGTCGCGGGTGACCAGCGGGCTCTTGGTGATGATGACGATGGACAGGCCGCGCACCACCTCCAGGGCCTCGAGCACCGAGCGCGTGACGGCAAAGCGCCGCTCGGCCGGCTGATACGGGTCGGTGGCCGAGCCGATGACCAGCGAATCCCCGGCCTTTGGAGCGCGAGAAGACCGCAGGGCCTCGCGCACACGCGCCGCCGCATGCTCCTTGACCAGCACCCGTCGCTCGAAGGCCTGCCAGGGCGGCATCGACTCGGCCACCGCCCGACCCACCGGTCCCGCCCGCTCGAGCGTGTAGCGATGTGTGTCCCGCGCGTAGCAGTAGGCGCAGCCGAAGGCACAGCCCACATACGGGTTGATGGACCAGAAGCCCATGTGGGTGGCCGACGGCGGGTTGAAGATCCCTCCGCCGGGCGCGGCGTGGTACTGCAGGTCGGCCTGCACGGTGAGCGGCCGGAGCGGCGGCGGGAGGACCGGGAGGGCGAGCGACATGCTTGACCCTACCGAATAAAATCCGAAGCCGCAAGAGACAGGGTGACCGACGGTGGTGTTCGGTCTCCGGGCGCCCTACTCTATAGCATGACGCCTGCCCCGGTACTTTCCGACATCGAGGTCCAGCGCCAATTGGGCGCCCTGCCCGGATGGTCCCGCAAAGGGGCCGTGCTGCAGAAGACCTATCATTTTGCCGACTTCCCGGCCGGCATCGCCTTTCTGGCGCGTGTGGCCGAGGTGGCGGAGGCCCTGCAACACCACCCGGACATCGACGTGCGCTACACGCGGGTGACCTTCCTGCTCAGCACCCACGACAGTGGTGGCATCACGGCCAAGGATTTCGAGTTGGCCACCCGCATCGAGCAACTGGCCGCCGAACCCTGAGTGGGGCGCGGCGGCCAGTCTTGACTCGGGTGCGGGTGCGTGTGTGCGCGGTCAGCGCCCGCGGCGCAGGGTGACGCTGCCGTTGACGGTGCTGGCCCGCACACGGGTGCGGCCGTCGCCCACCGTACCGCGCAACTTGCGTGGCGAGAGCGTGCCCGAGATGGTGATCGGGAAATCGGTGGTGACGCGGCCGTTCACGGTGGAGAGTTCGAGCTCGGCGCCGAAGTTGGACGGCAGTTCGAGTGTGATGGCGCCGTTCACCGTTTCGTACTCGAGATCCTCGGCGCGGCCGAGCGACCCCATGGAGACGTCGATGCTGCCGTTGACGGTGCGGGCCCGCACCGGACCACCGGCACTGCGCGCGGTGATGCTGCCGTTGACCGTGCGCGCATCCACTTCGGTGGTCACGTCGCGCACTTCAATGCCGCCGTTGACGGTGTTGAGCACCACGCGCACGCCTTCGGGCACCCGCACGGTGAAGTGCACGGAGACATCGTTGCGATCGTTCCATTTCGAATTGCGTTCCGAGCGGATACCGCGCTCTTCGCAGCTCGAGTTGGGCGTCCAGAGCGCGCAGATGACGATGTCGTCGCCGTAGCTCTTCTGTTCGATGCGCACGTCCTCCGGATCGCCGCGACGCCAGCGCTTTTCACCCGACACTTCGACGCGGCCGCTGCTGCTGCGCAGCACCTCGATGCCGCCGTTGACGTTGTGAATGCGAATGGCGTTGCCGGACGGAATGCGACCGGACCAGGCAAAGGCGTCGTCGCGGCGACGTTCCTGGGCCTCGGCTGACGACGCGAAGAGCGCGAAAGCCGCGGTGGTGACAACGAGCGCGCGTAGCGATCGGGTGGGCATGACAGACTCCCGGAGCGGGCGGTGAACAGTGGACAGGGGCGCCAGGGTCTTCATCGGGCGGGGGAGCGCACGAGTCGGATGTCGCCGTTGAGTGTTGACAGATCGATCTGAAGCGGACCGCCGCTGCCGAGCTGATAGCGACGGGTGTGACGGCCGGACCGCGCACGGGACACTTCGCCCGGCATGAGGGTGAGCGGTACGGCGGACTGCAGTTCACCGGAGTAGGACGACATGGTCAGCTCTCCACGGGCGTCGTCCGGCAGACGCAGGGTGACATCACCCGAGTGCGCGGTAATGCGCACCCAGGCATCACGGGCGAGCAGACCATCCATGCGCACATCGCCGCTGATGGACTCCACCGTGAGACGGTCGATGGGCGCGCCACTGATGGAGACATCCCCGCTGGTGGTGTGCACATCCACTTCGCCGCGTACCTCACGCAGCCGGAGGTCGCCGCTCACGGTCGTGACGCGCAGTCCACTGGACTCGCCTGTCACCGAGATGTCGCCGGTGAGCGTGGCGGCGTTCACGCGGCCGCGCACCTGGTCGATGCGCAGCGTCCCCGAACTGGTGAAGGCGTCCACGCTGCCGCTCAAATCGCGAATGTCGATATCGGCCGAGGTGCCGCGAATGACGAGGCGCACGCCGCGTGGCACGTCCACTTCGAGCAGATCGTCATCGCGTTGACTCCGCGACCGGCTGTCGCTGTCGTCGCGCGGATTCATGGACATGGTGGTGCCGGTGGTGCGCAGCTCGAAGCGCCGATGATCGCCGCGCACGGTGCCGCTGGTGCCGTCCACGCCGCGCACGATGAGACGCCCGTCGCGCACGGTGATGTCCACCACGGCGCTGCTGCCCACGCGCACCGAGGTGTCGTGCTGTGCAGCGGCGCGTGACGGGGGCAGCATCACACACAGCGCGGTAGCCACCGCGAGCCCAGGCAGCAGGCGACGGGAACGCAGGAGGTACCGGTTCACAGCAGGGCCACCCGCCGCAGGAGTTGCAGCTTGGCTTCGAGTGCGCGGTCGAGCTGTCCGGAGAGCAGCGGGCTGCGTGGATCGCGCGCCAGCGCGGCCTTGCTGTCCCCGATGGCCTTGTCGATGATGTCGAGATTGCGGCGCAGCTCACGCACCGTGGCGGTGTCGAGTTCGGCGAAGCGCTCGTCGACGATCTGCCGCAGGGCGCCGATCTCGCGCTCGTAGGTGGCGTCGAGATCGGGCAGGGCATCATCGGCCACGAGTCGCACATTGGACGTGGACCCAACGGCGCGGCGCGACGGCGCAGTGGTCGAGGCCGCGCTGTCGGGCGTATCACGGTTGCTGTTGGCGTCCGGCGGCAGCACGGTGGAAGGGACCTGCGTGGACGGCTGGGCATCGGGCCGTATGGCCACGTCGCTCTGATCCACCAGCGGACGTGCAGGCCGCGTGAGCTGCCAGGTGACGCCGGAGCTCACCGCCACCAGCAGCGTGGCCGCGATGGCCAGAGCGCGGCGCGAGAACGCACGCGGCGAGGAAACGCTCGGCGCGGACGCGAGTTGCGCAGACGCGAGTTGCGCGGACGCGCGCTGTGTGGGCGCCAATTGTGCGGCTGGTGCCACCTGCGCGCTGCCTGACTGGCCGCGGGAGATGGGAATGACCTGGGCTTCGAGCCGCGCTTCAATTTCCGGCCAGACGTCACGCGACAGTGTCATGCCGCTCGGCAGCGCCGCCGCGTCGGCCACGATCTGCTCGAGGTCGGTCACCACCGCGCTGCACATGGGGCATGAGGCCCGATGCGCCGCCATCCACGCCGTGGTCGCGGCGTCGGTGTCGCCTTCGAGCCATGCGCCGAGCGTCGCGTCGAAACGCGCGCAGTCGTCGGCGGAGGGTGGCAGAGGCTGGTGCATGGTGTGGCTCATGAGAGGTCCGGCGTGAGATGCAAACAGGAGTACATGATGAGATCAGCGCGTGAGCGCGGTGCGCAGCAGCATGCGGGCCCGATGCAACTGGGCCTTGCTGCCACCCGGTGTGATACCGAGCTGCTCACCGATTTCTTCGTGGGTGTAGCCTTGCACGTCGTGCAGCACGAAGACCATGCGCGCACCCTTCGGCAAACCGGCGATGGCGCCTTCAAGATCCATGCGATCGCCCAGCGACTCGGTGCGTCCCGGTGCGTCGTCCAGCGCGTCTTCGTCGGCGTGACGGGCCTGATGGATTCCGCCGGCCTTGCGGCGCGACAGAATCACGTTGACGGCGACCCGGTGCAGCCAGGTGCTGAACGCCGACTCACCGCGGAACCCGGGCAGCTTCTGCCAGACGCGGACGAAGACGTCCTGCACCACTTCTTCGGCAAGGCCCCGGTCGCCCAGCATGCGCACGCAGAGGGCAAACACCCGGTCCGCATGGGCGCGATAGACCCGTTCGAACGCCCGACGGTCGCCGCTGGCAGCAGCGGCTACGTCGTCACGCCCCTGACCGGGGGTCAGGGTGAGGTGATGCGTTTCGAAGGTTGGATCGGTCACGCCAAGTGCGAGCAGGGGGACTCCGGAAACTTGTCACCCGATTCGATCATCTGGCGGGCCGAAGGGTTTGAACGACCCGGCGAAATCAGCGCGAATTCAGTTTCCGAGGTCGGCCACGATGCCTGGCAGCTGACTCATGTCGGTCAGCCAATGGTCCGGGGCGGCCGGGGCCAGTTCATCGCGGCTGAAGGGCCCCCAGAGGGCCGCGGCGGTGACCACGCCGGCCGCGCGCCCGGCATGCATGTCGTGGGGGGAGTCGCCCACGAAGATGGCACGGTCCGGGGTGGCCCCGAGGCGCTCGAGCGCCAGGAAGACCGGATCGGGCAGGGGCTTGTGGCGCGCCGTTTCCTCAAAGGTCACCACGGCGTCGAAGGCCTCGCCCAGACCCACGTGTCGCAGTGAGCGCCAGGTCATGCCCTGGCCCTTGCTGGTGACAATGGCCGTGGCGTGCCCTTCACGTCTGGCCCAGGCCAGGGTCTCAAGGACGGCCGGGAACGGGCTGGTGAGGCGCTCCAGGTGCAGGTCCTGATAGTCACGGTACCGCCCCACCATGGCTTCCACGTCGTCCGGCCCCTCGCACCACTCGGCCAGCTGCGTACGCAGCGGCGTGCCAATGCCGGCCACCCATTCGGCCGTGCTTGGTCTGCGCGTGCGGTCGGCAAAGGCGAACTGCATGCACTCGAGCAGCAGACCGATGGAGTCGATGAGCGTGCCGTCGAGATCGAACAGCAGGGCAGGACGCGAGCTGATGGCCATGGTGATGAATCCTAACGGGCCAGCAGCACCAGCATCATGGTGGCGGGGACGTCGGAGGGGACGGGCACTGCCCGGCCTATCAGAAGTGAGTCGGTTGCCGCTTCGGTAGTTACCGTGATTGAATTGGCATTCGCACAGACACAGGCACTGGCCATGAGCCGAGCGAGCACGGGTTCCTGCTGCCAGGCCTCGATCCAGGCGCGCTGTGCGGCGCCGATGTTGGTGGAACCGCTGCGAGCACTGGTCACTGGCGCACGGCGCAGCCAGCGGGCGCAGGCCGACTCGGCGGCCGCGCCCCGCACGAGGCTGAGGCAGCGTCTGGCCGCAACCAGAGGCTCGGCATGTTGCCGGCGACGCGGCACGGGCCAGCTCCGTTCCAGGGCTGCCAGACGCTCCGTGATTTGCATGACGACCTGCGAGGTGGCCATTGCCGACGGTCCGAGCAGGCTGCGAAACTGCGCCGATTCGTGGAGCCGGCGCAGTTGACGCCGCAGCCTGCGTACGGCCTGTCGCGCTTGGGCGCGTGGTATCCGGCGCAGTCGTGAATGCCCTACGGGCGAACGCCAGAGGCGGGCCACACGCAGCAACGCGCGAGGGTGCCGCGAGCTGGTCCAGCGCAGGCTGCCGTCCGCGCGCTTGCGCGCACGCAGCACGAGCGGCTGGTCTTCTCCCGCGATGAGGACCAAGGCGCAGACGACATGGGCGCGCAGGCGTGACGACGCGCGCACCGCCGCGTACAGCGTGGGCGACTGACCGGTGGTTGACGGGACCTCGTGATGCGGCGATGAGTGCAACGGAAGCTGATGCCAACGCTGCAGGACACGCCGCCATGCGGCCTGCCAATCTGCGGCACTCTGCGGCGCCCCGCGTTCTCCGCCAACCAGGTGCCAACCGATCAGACGCTTGCTGAGCACGCGCTGCTCGGCACGCAGCACGGCGGCGACCTGCGCATCCGGTCCGAACGTGTATACGTGCACGGCCCGATGCGGTGAGTGCATGCGCAGTGCGCGTCCCTCACGTTGTACGAGCATGGCGTGGGTCCAGGGCATGTCGAGATGCACCACCACGCCGGCATCCTGCAGGTTGACACCTTCGGCCATGAGGTCGGTGGTGAGTAGCAGGCGTACGCGTTGAATGGCGGGCGGCGGGGGAAGACCGTTGGCCGACGGGGCGAAGAGCCCGATAAGCTCCTGTCGTGGCAGCGGACCGCTGGCGATACGGGCCTGTGTGCCCATGATGGCACCAACGCCGGCTATGTCCGACAGCGCACGAAACAGCGACTGTACGGTGCGCGTGTACTGCGAGAAGGCGACCACGGGCTGCTGCGGATGGCGCGCGAGAATGCCACGCACATGCCCGGCGCGCGCCTGATCACGCGATGACGGTTGTGTGCGGGACATATGGCGGGCCAGAGCGGCCACGGCGTCCAGATGGCGATCGAGCACGGTCAACAGATCACCCGACGCCGCACGGTGGGTGGCGAGGAGTTCCGGAAACGCCAATTGTCCCGCGTCATCTCCAATCACCCAGTGGCGCAGCTCGTCGTTCGTGAGGTGGCGTCCTTCACAGAGGGCATCACGCAGTGCTTCGCCGCGCAGGCGCCGTCTGGTGAGCGCATGCACCAGTGCCGCATCGCTCGAACACCAGGCTCGCAGGAGGCCAAGCCGAATCAGGGCGCCGGCCACTGCCCCATCATGGGCTGGCAGCGGGGACGGCAGTGACAGGATGGCATCGAGGACTTCGCGGTCCTGTGGTTCGCGAATGGTGGCATGCGCCATGCGCCGCGGCCGTGCGTCGCTCCCCGCATCCGTGCCGGTGCCAACGTCCTGCGCCCGGCGGCGTACCACCATGCGCGCGAGACTGTGATCGTCCAACGCATCGAGTCGATGCCCGCGAAAGAGCGCCAGCAGGGCGCGCAGATCACCGGGCCGATTGTGAACCGGGGTGGCCGACAGCAGCAGGACATCACAGGCTGCCACACTGTCTGCCAGCTGCCAATAGCGACGGGTGGCCGCATTGCGCAGATGGTGTGCCTCGTCGATGATCACGAGACTGGACCCTCGCATGGGCAGCGCCGGCGGGGTGGGGCGCGACCAGGCGTGCAGCGAATGAACCTGCACCTGCGCCATGCCGGCGCGTGCCGCGGCCGTCCGCCAGGTGGGCAGGAGTGTTGCCGGTGCCACGACATGCACCGTGTCGTATTGCCGACCCACCGCAAGCGCCACAAAGGTCTTGCCCAACCCCACGTCGTCGGCAAGCAGGGCTCCCCGGTATTCGGCCAGAATGCGTGTGAGCTGCGCGACGGCTTCGTGCTGGTGCGCGCGCAGCGTGATCTCACCAAGCGCCGCGCTGGTGTGCACCGGTGAGAGCGCGTGCGCCATGCGGTGCATGACCGCATGCGGGGTGTTCCAGCGCACTTGCTGCGCTGCGCCGTGTGTTGCGGCTTCAGGCGGACATGCCGAGTCAGTCCGATTGGGCGGGAGCATGCTGATGCCAGGCAAGAAGTGGAGTGATGACGGTGAGCGAGAGGCCGTAGGCCCTGGCAACGGCCGTGTTGAGCAGCGGGGCGGGCAGGTGTTCGCCCGCATGCAGGCGTTTGCCCAGGGGGGCGAGGTCTGCCACGACGCGAGGCCAGGCCTGTGGCACAGGCAGGGCACCGACGGTCCACCCGAGGTAGCGGCGAAAGCCACCGCGTGCCGGTTCGGCCAGCACGTCCAGCCACGCTGCGGCAACATCCGAGGAGAGCAGCGCGAGCGCCGCGTAGGCATCGTCGAGTGTGGCAAGCCGCAGCACGTAGCAGGTGTTGAGCGGCACGGTGGGGTCGTGCGGGGGCAGCAGACGCAGACGCAACTGGCGGCCAATGTCTGCCCACACGAGGCGTGGCAGATCCGCGCGCGCGGCGTCGGTGCGGAACAGGGTCCACCAGGGCTGCGATTGTCGGGCATCGCGGCGCGCCCGCAGTCTCGGGCGCCAGCTCCCCAGCCATCTTGCGGTGGCGGGTGGTAGCGCGGCGAGGGGTTTGCCGAAGGCGTCGTGGGTCCAGATGATGCGCACGTCGTGTTCGTCGGGCTGCGCACTGTGGCGCGGCGTGTCCGCGCCTGGTGCGTGGTTGCCTGGTGCGTCATTGCCTGGTGCGTGATTGCCAGGCGTGTGTGCCGCCACGGGCCCCACGAGTGCCTCGCCGCGCAGGGCCGGTCGCAGCACGGCCCGCTCAATCACCCCCTGGGTTGGTGTGGAGGCTGCGAGCGAGGTGACGGTGGCACCGTCGTCGTGGTGCTCGACCGCATGCACAAGAAACGCCGCGTTGCATCCACACTTGACGCCGAGCAGTGGGCGGCCGAGTGGGCTGTCGGCGAGGGGAGGTCCCGCATGACGGAGCGCGTCGAAGGCGACGCGCGCAGCGGGGGGCAGCAACACCCAGGGCGCAGCCGGGTCGTCGGCTTCCAGCGAGAGCGATGCGGAGGGCATGGCAAAGCGCACGGACGTGTCGCGCGTCACCACGCAGTGCACCATGTCCATGGATGCCGAAGCGGACTCCGAGGGTGCCGCCTTGCTGCTGGAAGACGCGCGCGCATCGGCCGGCTGCCGACGCTGCGCGACCAGCAGGGAAGGGTAAGTGGCGGCATCGAACAGCGCCGGTGCATCGCTCCAGTCGTGCAGCGCCCGAATGTGCGTGTCATGCAGCAGCAGGCGTCGCACGCCGCCACCGGACAGATTGCGCCAGAGTTTGGCCGGCAGCAGTAGGGCCAGGGTGGCACCGGGCCGCAGTAATTGCACCGCGCGTTCAACGAAGGCCACGGCGAGGTCGGCCTGTGCGGCAAAGCCGGCACCGGCGCCAGCGCGGGAAGCGCCTACTCGCCACGTGGCGTGCCGCATGGCGCGGAATTCGGTGCGCAGATACGTGCGCTCGTTGGCCGCCATGGCGTGTGGACGCACCCACGGGGGGTTGCCCACCAGCAGGTCGAATCCGCCGGCGGCGGCCACATCGGCAAACATGGACGCAAAGCGGAAGGGCAACGCTCCGCCCAGCTGCAGGCGATGACGCTGTGTCTGCAACTCGCGCGAGCGCTGACGCAGCCAGTCCAGACGTGCGACATCGGCGCGGGCAGGGCGACGGCGTTGTCCGAAGAGGTCACGGCCGCGCAGCATGCTGACGAGCTGACGGCGTTCTCGGCGGAGTGCGTCGAGATGGCGCGAGAGTTCCGTGATGGCGCGCTCCCTTTCTTCCGCATCCAGCGAAAGGGCGGTGCGCAGCTTCCGCGGTCCGGTGGCACGTGCATAGCGCTCACGCAGTCGCGCGAGCTGTCCGGCCGATGGAGCGGCAAACTGCAGCGTGCCGCCGGTCAGGGCGTCGCCGACGCGGATGTGGTGATCGAGATTGGGCAGTGGGGCAATGTCTTCAATGCGCGGGGCATCACAGGCAATGACCACCGACAGCCAGAGGCGCAGCTCGCAGAGCCAGACCGCCATGGGCTGCTTGTCCACGCCGAAGATGCAGCGGGCGAGAATGGCCCGTCGCCGTTCGTGCTCGCTGCGTGGGTCGCCGGCCGCCGCCGCTCTCGCATCGAGTGTTTCGAGAGCTTGCACGAGAAACGCTCCCGACCCGCAGGCCGGATCGAGTACGCGCAGACCGGTCCAGAATTCCGGCGTGTCCTGCCCGCACCGGGCTTCGAGAGTGCAGACGAGTGCCGCGTCCACGGCCTGCGCCACCAGATGTGGCGGCGTGTAGAAGCTGCCCGATCGCTTGCGTTCGTCTTCGGCCATCAGCCCTTCAAACGCGCGACCAAGCATTTCCGGGTCGACGGCCGCCTCCGACCACGCGGACGACTCTTCGCGCGCCGTGAAGCGATAGCGGTCGAGCAGTCCGCCCAGCAAGGCGGTGAGTGCGTCGTCGCTGAAGTCGAGATGGTGATGCCGACGTTCGAGTGCGGTGGGCGAGAACAGACCGCCATTCAGAAAGGGCACCGCGCCAAAACGCCGAGCCTCGGTGGCGCGATGACGCCGTGGTGTGTTGAGTGTGCCGAAGAACAACGGGCGCAGAACGCGCGCATGGATGCCACCGCCGGATTCCAGCACGCGGACGGCCTCGTGCAGCAGAAAGTCCCGACGCGCGTCCAGCCAGCCCTTGGCTTCGAGAAACGACAGGAAGAGACAGCGCGATGCGGTGAGCAGCGCCAGTTCGCGGCGTTCAGCAGGGGTAGGCAGCAAACCCTGACGTGATCGTGCGCTGTGTCGCCGTGACGCGTCGGTGTGCAGGGATTGGGCCAGCGTGCCCACGCGCTGCTCCAGCTCCCGATAGAAGCGACGAGAGAGTGCGTCCCGCCCCAGAATGTCGGCGAGTCGCGCGTGATGTGCGTGCGCATCGGTCTCTGTGATGGCGGCGAGGCTGCGCAGCGTATCCGCGTCCGAATCGAGCACTCGGCGGCAGTCGACACGCAGGGCGGTGAGACGCAGGCCACGCGCGTGATCGATCACGGCGGCCAGACACAGGTGCTGCCGTGTGTGATCGAGCAGACAGATGCACCACAGTCCGGTTGGGGCCACGCGTTTGAGCGCCGTGGCGACGGCCAGTGCGCGCTCTCGCAGATCACCGGTCCCCTGCAGTGCATCAGGCGGCGTCAGTGTGGCCACCAGGAGACGCAGCCCGCCGGGTCGGACATGCAAAGCGGCCTGGTCGCAGAGTGCGTGAATGCCCAGTTCACGCCGGAGGGCGGCGGAGAGCGGAACGGGCGTGTCGAGGAACCCCAATGCGCGGGCGAGCGGACGCAGGGCCTCGAACGAGTCGGCGCGTGAAAGCGCGAGGGCGGCGGCGCGGAGAGTGAGCACGCCGCCATGATGTGGTGGAGCTGCGCGGCGTGTTGCACCACTTTCTTGCGCATTGGATTCTGAGAACGCAGTGCGTCCTGCGCGTTATCTTCTCCTGATGTCCGAGACGGCCGCGCGCGACAATGTGCACGAAGCAGCGCCACAAGTCCCCGTCAATCCGCAAGGCGTGCGGCGGGAGGTGGCCGCCGTGTTTCTGCGGCTTGGTTTGACGGCCTTTGGCGGACCGGCGGCGCACATCGCGGCCTTGGAGGACGAACTGGTCACGCGGCGGCGTTGGCTCAGTCGCGAGGCCTTTGTCGATCTGGTCGGGGCCACCAACCTCATTCCCGGTCCCAATTCCACCGAGCTGGCCATTCATCTGGGCTATCTGCGGGCAGGTTGGGTGGGGCTGCTGCTGGCGGGCGGCTGCTTTCTGGTGCCGGCTGTGCTGCTGGTGTGGCTGGCTGCCTGGGCCTATGTGCGCTACGGCACGCGGGTGGAAGTGGCGGCGCTGCTGCAGGGCATGCAGCCGGCCGTGCTGGCGGTGGTGGTGCAGGCGCTCTGGCGGCTCAAGGCCAGTGTCATGCGCACATCGGGCACGCTGGTGCTGGCGCTGGTGGCGGTGGCGGCCGCGCTGGCCGGTGTTTCCGAGTTCGTCATTCTGGGTGGCGCGCTGCTGGTGGGCGTGCTGAACGCCTGGCGGGCCGCCAACCATCCCGGTGTGGCCTCAGGCTTTACCCTGGCAACGGGCGGCCTGTCGTCGGCCCCTGCCTGGTCCCTGCGTGATACCGGGCAGGTACTGGCCACTACTGGCGTGAGCGCGGCGAGCGCGGGCGCGGCCGGGATTGGTGCCGGCACCCTGTTTGTGAGCTTCGCGACCATCGGCAGCGTGCTGTTTGGCAGTGGCTATGTGCTGCTGGCCTTCGTGCGCCGCGAGTTCGTCGAGCGGTTGGGCGTGCTCACCGACGCCCAGGCGCTCGATGCCATTGCCATGGGGCAGGTCACGCCCGGTCCGGTGTTCAGTGCGGCCACCTTTGTGGGCTACGTGGTGGACGGCCATGCCGGCGCCATGGCGGCCACGGCGGGCATCTTTCTCCCGGCGTTCGTTGCCGTGGCGCTCTCCGCCCCGTTGGTGCACCGGCTGCAGCAGTGGCCGGCGGGACGACATCTGCTCGACGCCGTGAATGCCGCCTCCCTGGCTCTCATGGCCGCCGTCGTCGTGACGCTGGCCCGCGCGCTCGGCGTGGACCTTCGCACCCTGGCTATCTTGCTGGTGGCCTCGTTGGTGCTGATCGGTACGCGCGTCGGGTCGGGATGGGTCCTGCTGGGCGGTGCAGTCGCAGGCTTTCTCCTGTTCGGTGGCGTGACCTGGGCGCCGTGACGGGCGGCGCCGCAGTCCCTCACCTCGACACTCTCCCCATCATGCGCAGCTGCTGGCTCAACGGTTCTTTCGTTCCGGAAGATCAGGCTCAGGTGTCCATCTTCGACCGCGGTCTGCTCTTCGGTGATGGAGTGTACGAAGTGGCCGCCGTGTTCAATGGCCGCCTGCTCGATGCCGATCGCCACCTCGTGCGACTCGAGCGCTCGCAGCGTGAACTGTCGCTGCCCGCGCCGTACTCATCGGCTACCTGGCTCGACGTCATGCAGGAACTGGCCACACGCAACGACATCACCGAGGGTCTGGTGTACCTGCAGGTCACACGCGGTGTGGCCGAGCGGGACTTTGCGTTCCCGTCGGCCATCAAGCCCACCGCCTTTGCCTGGGCGCGTCCCAAGCGTCTTTCGGACGATCCGAACGCGTCGGGACTCACGGTGCATGTCGTACCCGACATTCGCTGGGGACGTTGCGACATCAAGAGCACCGCCATGCTGGCCCAGGTGCTGGCCAAGCAGGCGGCGCGCGAAGCGGGTGCCGGCGAAGCGCTCATGCACGAGAACGGTGTCGTCACTGAAGGCGGATCCAGCAACGTGTGGATCGTGAACCAGGGTGAGCTGCAAACCCGTCCGGTGTCACACGACATTCTGGCCGGCATCACGCGCGACGTGGTCGTTGAGGTCGCGCGTGAACTGGGTCTCGTCGTACGCGAGCGGGCGTTCACGGTGGAACAGGCCATGGCGGCGGACGAGTGTTTCCTCACCAGTGCCACATCGTTTGTCCTGCCCATCACACGCATTGATCAGCACGTGGTGGGCAACGGCCAGCCGGGTCCCATCACGCAGCGCGTGCGGGCGGCCTATCTCGCACGCGCCGAGCGTCTGACGGCGTCCGCCGCCACGGTCGCGTGAGCATGCGGGACCGGGGCCTGCGTGAGCCGGCCCCACTGCCGCCAGGCGCGCGGGTTGCACTGGTGTCGCCATCGGGACCCCTCAACGGACCGCATGAGTTGGCGCGCGCCGTGTCCACGGTCGAATCATTTGGCTGGGTGCCAGCGCCCGGCGCGCATGCCTTGGCCCGCAGTGGGTACTTTGCCGGCGACGACGACGCGCGCGCGTCCGATCTGATACGCGCGCTCGAAGACGATGACGTACATGGCATCTGGTGCCTGCGCGGTGGCTACGGCGCGGCGCGGCTCCTGCCTGTCCTCGAGGACGTGGTGCGTCATGCCTCCCCTGACGTACCGCCCAAGCCGCTCATCGGATTCTCCGACATCACGGCCCTGCACGCGCTGTGGCAACGCCATGGGTGGGTGAGTTTTCACGGTCCGGTGGCGCGTGGTCAGCTGTCCGCATTTTCGCGCGAGGCCTTTCGCACCATCGTGGCCCAGGGGCGTGAGGCCACGTGGATGGCCGAATCGGCGTCAGTGATCCATCCGGGCCGGGCAACCGGTCGTCTGGCGGGCGGCAATCTCGCCCTGGTGGCGTCACTGGTGGGGACGCCCTGGGCCTGCCGCTTCGATGGCGCCTTGGTGGTGCTGGAAGATGTCGGCGAAGCCACGTATCGGCTCGACCGCATGCTGACGCAGCTGCTGCTGTCCGGCGCCCTCGACGGCTGTGTCGGCCTCGTGCTGGGCCACTTCACCGACTGCCCCGACACCACGGCGGACGGCACGCGCAGCATTGAGGCCGTGGTGCAGGATGTGGCCGAACGTTTGCAGGTTCCGGCCCTGCTGGGCGTTCCGATTGGCCATATTGAAGAACAGTGGACGCTGCCGTTTGGCGCCATGGCCACGCTGGATGCCGACGCCCGCACGCTGCACGTCCATCGTCACGATCGTCCGTTCACGGGTTCCCCCACACCATCCGCCCGATGAAGACCGCACAGCAACTGATCGCCGAAGCGAAGGCGCAGATCACCGAAATCACCGCGCGTGAAGTGCAGGACGCGCTGGCCCGCGGCGAGTCGATCACCCTCATCGATATTCGCGAGCAAAACGAGTGGGCCATGGGTCACGCCGCACCCGCCGAGTATATCGGGCGTGGCGTACTCGAGAGTCAGATCGAGGCCAAGGTGCCACGTGACGCGCGCGTCGTGCTCATGTGCGCCAGTGGCAACCGCTCGGCCCTGGCCGCGCTGACGCTGCGCGACATGGGCTACCAGAACGTGGCGTCGTTGGCCGGCGGCTATCGCGACTGGGTGGCCAGCGGCGGCGCCGTCGCCGAGTGAGGTCGTTGGGACTCGAGCGTGACCTGCGACAGGCGGACATTGCCCGTCTGTCGCAGCGCTTGCTGACGCGCGAGCCCTTGGACGCCACTACCGTCGCCGACACCAGTCGGCGTCTGGCGGCCGTGGCGGCGGTGCTGCGCGTGGCTGACGAGGTGCCGGAGCTGCTGTTCATCCGGCGCGCTGACAAGGATGGCGACCCGTGGAGCGGCCACATGGCCTTTCCGGGCGGTCGTTTCGAGCCGCATGATGACTCGCTCGAGACCACGGCCATTCGGGAGACGCGCGAAGAGTTGTCGCTCGACCTCAGGCAGGGGCAACTGCTCGGGCGACTCGATGATCTCGCGCCGCAGAACCCCACGTTGCCGCCGCTCATCATCCGTCCGTTCGTGGCGGTGGTGGCGCCCGATGTCACCTTCGTGCCGAACGTGGAAGTCGCGGCCACGTACTGGGTACCGCTCAACGCGCTGCGTGACGACACCGCACGTGCGGAACACATTCTGTCGGTAGACGGTGTTCGTGCGCGGTTTCCGGGATACCGCGTGGCCGAGCATGTGGTCTGGGGACTGACCGAACGCATCGTGCGTCAATTGCTCTCCCTCATTGATCAGTAGTCGCGCTCTCGTTCTCTCCCACCGTTCGCGAGGTTCCGTCGTGAAACGCACTTCACTCCCCAGTGTGCGCCCTCAGCTGAGTCATCACGTGCCGCCGCGCGCGCGTCGCCTGCGCGCGTCGCTCGTTGCGCTGTGCGCCAGCGCAGCGCTTGCCTCCTGCGCTTCGTCTTCGCGAGTGGACGACCGCATCTCGCCCATGGCCGGCAAGCGTGCGGAAGGACAGCGCGGCATGGTGGCCGCATCGCACCCGGACGCGGCTGCTGCTGGTGCGCAGATCCTCGCGCAGGGTGGCAATGCCGTGGACGCGTTTGTCGCCACGGCCTTTGCGCTCTCCGTGACGGACATTTCGCAGACGGGGCTCGGCGGAGGTGGCGCCATGACGTACTACAACGCCAAGACACGTCGCGCCGAACATCTGTCGTTCTATCCGCGCAGCGGCGCCGATCCGGCATGGGCGCGGCCTGAACCCGCGGGGACGCGGGCGGTGGGCCGTGCTGCTGCCACGCCGGGCATGGTGGCGGGTTTGCTCGAAGCGCACGCCAAGTGGGGCAAGCTCACGCGCGCCCAGGTCATGGCTCCGGCCATGCGCCTTGCACGCGAAGGGTTCATTGTTTCGCCGTTGCTGGCGCGCACCATTGCCAGCTCCCGCGCCAAGCTGCAGGCGGACGCGGAAGCGGCCGCGCTGTTTCTGCCCAACGGTCAACCGCTGCGGCCCGGCGACCTGCTCGTGCAGCCGCAACTCGCGGCAACCTTCGACCAGATTCTCGCGCAGGGGCGCGATGGGTTCTACCGCGGACGTGTTGCGGAGGCGCTGGCGGGCAAGGTGCAGTCCCTCGGTGGACTGATCAGCGCGGGTGATATGGCGGCCTATCCCGTGGCCAGCATGCGTCCGCTCTGTGCACCGTGGCGGCAATTCACCGTGCTGGGCGCGCCGCCGCCAATGGGCGGCGCTGTCGTGCTGCAGATGTTGCAGATGGCCGAGTACAGCGGGGTGGCCACGGCGGGCGGGTTCACGAATTCGCCTGAGGCCGTGGTGCGCATGGCGGACATCATGCGTCTGGGCAACGCTGACGGTTATCGCTGGCGTGGCGATCCGTTCTCGCTGCGTGTGCCGGCGCGCGGCATGACGCATCCCACCTATGCGCAGGAACGTGCGCAGCAGGTTGGTGCAGCCATGCCCGATACCGCGCGGGCCGGCAATGCTGTTGCGCTGGACTCGGCCACGGTGCCCTCGGTGTGTCAGCGCTTCGAACCATATCCGGCCTCGGTTGCCGGTGTGGCGCCAGCGGACGCGCCGGCAGACGCGGCCGAGGGGGAGAGCTTCACCTCGCACCTGGCGGTCGTGGACGCGGAGGGCAACGCCGTGTCCGCGACGACCACCGTGGGAGTCCTGTTTGGTTCCGGCGTGTACACCGGCGGATTCTTTCTCAACTCCTCGGCGAGCAACTTCGATGCCCGCACGCGTGGCGTGAATCGCTATGCCAACAGCACCATGTCTCCGACGGTCATTCTCGAGGGAGACAAGGTGCGACTGGTCATTGGTGCGGCCGGTTCCCAGTATATCCAGCCGGCCATTACGCAGGTCACGCTGCGTACACTGGCCTTTGGTGAAGACCCCTTCGTGGCCATCGCCGCGCCGCGCATTCATGCCAGCGCCAACAGCACCGACGTGGAAGTGGAGCCGGGTTTCACGTCGGCAGTGTACCAGGCGCTGGTGGCGCGCGGCTACAAGACGGTGAGTCGCGTGGCGGACATCACGTTTGGCGGCGTGCATGGCGTGTATGTCGCGCCCAATGGCCGGCGCATTGGTATTGCCGATCCGCGCCGCGACGGCGTCGCCGTCGGCAACTGACGCGATACCGCCGACGTCGGGCCCAGCGCGGGCCCGGCGTCGGCGCTCAGTGTTGTGATGGCGAGAGGTCGTCGTGCAGTCCATGCTCGCGGGCGAGGTCGCCAAGACCGGTGCGATCACGCACGCCCACCTTGCCGAACACATTGGCGAGGTGTGTGCCCGCGGTGCGCGCCGTAATGCCAAGCGCGGCGCCGATTTCCTTGTTGGAAAGCCGGCGGGCCACGAGCCGCACGATGTCGAGTTCGCGTGCGGTGAGGGCAGCGAACGGTGAGTCCGTGCGTGCCGGTACGGTGCCGGAAGGCGCGGCCGACACACCACCCGCGCGCGGAATGGCCGCCTGTGCGTTCGAGAGCGCGCCCAGCTCGCTGAGCAGTGCGCGAGCCATGTTGACCGAAGGTGCAGCGTCGAGCGACTCAAACACTGACAGCGCCGCACGCGCTTCATGCACAGCATCCGTGCTGGCGCCTCGCGTCTTGTGCATGACGGCCAAACGAAGTCGGGCCGTGGCCGCGTCAAACGGATAGGGGACGGCCTCGAGCTGGTTGATGGCGTCGTGCAACGCATCAACGGCTTCAGCCATGTGGCCAACCTGCATGGCCAGTTCGCCATCGATGACACGAACCCAGGCCGTGCCCACGGCATGGGAAAGACGGGACGCGTCACTGGCCAGTCGATCACGAAGACGGCGCAGTGTGGCATGATCGCGCAGCTCGAGGGCGACCATGGCCATGGTGGGCAGCAAGCGATGTACCGCCCAGGCGATGTAGCCTGTGCTATCGGCCAGCGCGAGCGCGCGCTCGCCCAGCGCGAGCGCTTCACGATGTGCACCGCGCGCATGCAGCAGGCGGGTGCGGGCCACAAAGGCCGGCAGAATACCGTGCACCTCGAACGGCCGGTGTGCATCGGCCAAGGCGGCACCGGACACCTCCCAGGCCTCGTCCACCAGACGCGCGGCGGCATCCAGCTGTCCGCGCTGCAGCAGGATGCCGCTCACCCAATGGGCCATGCGCGAGACAATGGTGGACTGTTCGAGCATGCGAGCCAACACCAGGCCGCGATCGCCGTCTGCGAGTGCACGCTGCCATTCCCCGGTCCCGGCGCGGTACTCGAGCATCACCTCGAGCGTGCGCAGCTCCAACAGGGGTGAGGCAAGCTGCCGGGCCAGCTGCTCGGCGGCCGCGAGGTGCTGACCGAGTGCCGTGGTATTGGAGGTGAGACCAGCCAGCACGGCGGCGGCCCAATGCGCCGACCATTGCAGATTGGGTTCCCCAGTGGCCTCGGCGTGCTGCACCGCGGCGCGGGCATGGGTCCACGCGCGATGCGCCGGGCCCGTCCAGATATGCAGCATGAGCTGCATGCGGTGCGCGCGGGCGAGCAACAGCATGTCGCTGCTGGCCTCCGCGGCGGCCAGCGCATCACGCACGTCGCTTTTGGCGGCGTCCACCAGCCCAAGCGCCTGACGGCAGTCGCTGCGAGCCAGCAAGGCGCGGCCATGCAATACGCGGTCGCCGGTTTGTGCGGCCAGCGCGCAGGCAATGTCGAAGTGTCCCAGTGCTTCTTCCCGTCGCGCGAGTCCCTGCAGCGATAGGCCGATGCGGCGCTCCGCCATGGCACGGGCGCGGGTGTCGCCGCGGGCCGCGGCCAGATCGCGGGCCCGCATGTTGAGCTGTGCAGCGCGCTGGTAGTCGGGGAGTCGCCGATACACCCGGGCCAGGTCGTCCACGAGCGCCGCCAAAGTCTCAGGCGTGGTGGCATGTGGATCTCGATCTGCGCGGTCGAGCGCCGCCTGGAGAAAGGCGGCGCCCTCCCGACGCGCGCGCCGCGATACGGCACGCAGCCCGGCATCGATCAGCCAGGGGATGGCACGTCCCGAGTCACGGTCCGGATCGGCCTGCATCCAGTGTGCTGCCACGGCTTCGACGTCTGGTGCGGACAGTCCTTCGAGCGTCCGCGCAATCAGAGCATGCCAGCGACGGACCTGCACGAGGCCGATGCGCTGCAACAGCGCCAACTGCAAGAGTGGATGGGAAAACTCGTAGCTGATCTCGGGTCCCTGTGCCCGATCAAGCACGAGGCGCTCGTGACGCAGACGATCAAGCGTACGCTCGGTCTGTGCTGGGTCCCAACCCATCACTTCGCGCGTGCACGCCAGCACCAGATCGTGTGTGGCGCTGCTGCCGGCCACAGACAGGAGCTCGGCCAACTGACGTGCCTCGCCGTCCAGTCGAGCCAGTCGCGCCTCCATGACCTCGTGCAGCGAGGGCGGCAGTTGCACGTGCGCGGCCTGCCAGCCCACCCACTCACCGGCGTCTTCGCGCAGGGCGTGACGACGCATGAGTTCTTCGAGTATCTGCTCCACGAAGAACGGATTGCCGCGCGCCACGGCCTGAAGGCGTTGCACGAGCGGTGCGCAGGTGGCAGTGCTGACTGCAAAGCGCCTGGCCACCATGTCCTGCACAGCACTGGATGCCAGTGGTGGCAGCGTCAACTCCAGCACCGCCTGATGGGAACGCAGCGAGCGCAAGGCGGTGCGCAGGCTGTCGGGCAGCGGCACATCGGTTTCGTTCCAACTCGCCACAAGGACAACGCGCAATGAGTGAATCTGCCGGCCGAGATAGTGCAATAGTTCAATCGTCGCATGGTCAGCCCACTGCAGATTCTCGAGTGTGAGCAGGAGAGGTTGCCGATCACCCAGCGCCTTGAGACAGGCCAGTACGCTGGCGTGCAATCGCACGCGCTGCTCAGCCGCTGGGCTGTAGTCCAGTACGGCGTGATCGCCATGGTTGCCGCGCGCGAGCAGACTGGGGGCGAGTGCCGCCAGCACGGCCGAGCTGCCACGTGTGAGCCGCGTGACGATGGCGGCATCGAGCGCAGACAGGACCGGTGTGAGCGCGTCGGCAAAGGGCGCATACGGGATGGCCGTCTCGAGCGGATAGGCGCGGCCCGTGGCACAGCACAGGCCTTCCTGCGCGGCATGCCGCTGCACCTCCTGCATGAGACGTGTCTTGCCCACACCACCGTCGCCCGACAGGAACACCAGTCGCCCCTGGCCACCCGTGACTTCACGAATGGCGGTGTGCAGCTGCGCGAGTTCCGTGTCCCGTCCAACGAAGGGCAGCGTATGCATGGATCAGAAGGCCTGATTGAATCCGATGTAGAGCCCCGAGGCGCCGCTTCGCCCTCGAGCGTAGTCTACACGGATTGCCGTGCGCTGCACGGCATCCAGCTGCAGGCGCAATCCGGCGCCGTACGTGGGCAATGGCAGTGCGCCTGGCAGGTCGGGAAGGTGTGATGCCACTGCGCCCAGTCCAGCGAATGCCACCGCGCCCACGCGCTTCCTGATCGGGCTGCGATACTCCATTTGCGACGCAATGAGCCAGTGTTCACGATAACGGCCACGCGCATATCCGCGCAGTATGTCGCCGCCGCCCGCGAGCGCGAGTTGGTCAAACGGCGCGCCGCCCGAGGTTCCGACAACAAGCGCCTGCACGGCAAGCACCTGGCCGTGGCCGATTGGCACGTGCCGCCGGGTGTCGACGCGCAGTCGCTGGTAATCGAAGGCCGCGCCTGGCAGCGAGGTAGTCAGGCTCCATTGTGTGACGCCACCGGAACGCGGTGCGAAGAGGCCGTCGCGTGAGTCATGCAACACACCAAAACTTGCCTCCGCGATGCGTCCACCGTCCGAACCGACGGGCAGTGGCTGCGCGACCAGCGCGCGCACCGCGTCGCCATTCTGAATGGATTGCTGCATCCAGCGAAGGCCTGCCGTGCCATACCAGGCCCCGCGGACTCGCCGTTGCACCGTGAATACCGCTTCCAGACTGCGCGAAGCGTATTGCATGCCCGTGTCGCTGGTGGAGCGGTCTCCAATGCCGTGGTAGGGCATGGGAAAGCGCTGCCAGGCCAGCAACCCGTGCCAGCGCCAGGTGTTGTGGGCGGTCCAGCGTTCGCCTTCTGCACTGGCACGCATCTGTCCTTGGGTGGAGCGCACGATCGTGGCCACGAGGGCCGTGGGCCGTGCGTGCTCCGATGGTGGAGGTTCATACACCCCGAGCACGGTGGCGCCCAACTGCAGGCCCGTTTCGGGAGAGGAGCCGATGGCGGGTAGCGGTTGCAGCCGACGGCGTCCTCCCGGCGACTCACTGTGTGCGTCTTGAGCCCCGGCGGCACGGCACATCATGGATAGCGCTCCGATGAGGGACAACAGGGCGCGGCGGCATATGCGGGACATGGCAGGCGGGGTTGGGGACAGGTGTCGCCTGCATGGTGCGACGTATCGGCGCGCCTGTCGCTACGTCACATGACGTAGACCGGAGGTGACGTGCACTGCCGCCGGCCGTGCGCTCCCGAATGGTGGGCTTGCCACAATCTTTAGGTGACACTAAATATTGGCCATGCAGCAACCGAATCATGAAATTCCCGGGGACGTCGGCCGCGAGTCCTCTCCACGGTCGTCGCCCGCGGCACCGGAACCCGGCTGGCGGCGGGCCCGCCTCGCGCCATCGCTCGCCGAGGTGCACCGCTCGGTGGAGGTCAACGGCGCGACCTGGTTCCGCAAGTTGCTGGCCTTTGCGGGACCCGGATATCTGGTGGCGGTGGGCTACATGGACCCCGGCAACTGGGCCACCGATCTCGCCGGCGGCTCGCGCTTCGGCTACGCCCTGCTGTCGGTCATTCTGCTGTCCAACCTGATGGCCGTGCTCTTGCAGGGATTGGCCTCCAAGCTGGGCATCGTGACGGGGCGGGATCTCGCGCAGGCCTGCCGCGATCACTACTCACCGCGCGTGGCCTTTTCGCTCTGGGTGCTCTGCGAGCTGGCCATTGCGGCCTGTGATCTGGCCGAGGTCATTGGTACCGCCATCGCCCTCAACCTGCTGTTCGACATCCCGCTGCCCTGGGGCATTGCCATCACCGCCCTCGACGTGATGATCGTGCTCTGGCTGCAGAATCGCGGTTTCCGCATGCTCGAGGCCCTGGTCATTGCGCTCGTGGCCGTGGTTGGCGGGTGTTTTGTGTTCGAGTTGTTCATTTCGCGACCCGACCTCGGCGCGGTGGCCCGCGGCTTCGTGCCCACCAGCGAAATTGTGCGGAACCCCGAGATGCTCTACATCGCGATTGGCATTCTCGGTGCCACCGTCATGCCGCACAATCTCTACCTGCACTCGTCCATCGTGCAGACGCGCAAGTATGAGGAGAGCGCCGAAGGCAAGCGTGAAGCAGTGCGCTTTGCCTTCCTCGACTCCACCATTGCCCTCACGTTTGCGCTCTTCATCAACGCCGCCATTCTCATCGTCGCGGCGGCCACTTTCCATACGTCCGGCAATACGCAGGTCGCTGAAATTCAGGACGCCTATCAACTGCTCACGCCGCTGCTCGGGGTGGCCGGTGCCAGCGCCGTCTTCGCATTGGCCCTGCTGGCCAGTGGTCAGAACTCCACACTCACCGGTACGCTCGCGGGCCAGATCGTGATGGAGGGATTCCTTGACCTCCGTATCCGGCCCTGGTTGCGTCGTCTCATTACGCGCGCGATTGCCATCGTGCCGGCGGCCATCGTTGCGATAATTTACGGGGAAAGTGGAACGGCCAAGTTGCTGGTGTTCAGTCAGGTCGTGCTCTCACTGCAGTTGTCGTTCGCGGTGTTCCCTCTCGTGCGCTTCACGTCCGACCGGGTCAAGATGGGTGAGTTCGTCAATTCGCCAGCCCTGCGTTTCAGCGCCTACGGGGTGGCGACAGTCATCGCCTCCCTGAACGTGTGGCTGCTGGTCCAGACGGTGAAGGAGTGGCTGACCTGATGTACACACGCATTCTCGTGCCACTCGAGCACTCCAGCTACGATGGCGTCATCGTGGACCACGTGCGTCGGCTGGCGACGCTCTGTCAATCGTCGCTGGTGCTGATCCACGTGGCCGATGGGTGGGCCGCGCGACATCAGCGTTCCCTGCAGTTGCGCGAGTCGGAGGAGATGCGTGCCGATCGCGAGTACATCGAGCAGTGGTGTGCCACGTTGCGTGCCGAGGGCTTTGAAACGGAGTCCATTCTGGCTGGTGGTGATCCGGCTACGGAAATCGCCTCGGCGGCCGAGCGTGAGGCCTGTGACCTGATTGCCATGGCCGTACACGGACACAAGGGTCTGCAGGACGTGTTGTATGGCACCACGGCAAACGGCGTACGGCACAAGACCATGGTGCCCGTCTTGATGGTGCGGGGTCCCGCTGGCGGCCGCCCGCGCTGATCTTTCGTCCATGCCTGCACGCCCCACGCCACCCGCCGCGTCGGTCAAAGCGCCGCCGCCGCTCACCGAGCCCGTTGAGGATTACCTCAAGGCCATCTACGAACTGGAGACGCGCTCCGGTGCGGCTGCCACATCCGACGTGGCGCAGGCGCTCCAGGTGGCGCCGGCCTCCGTCACCGGAATGATCCGCCGCCTCGCCACGCAGGGCCTGCTGGATCATGTCCCGTATCGCGGCGTGCAACTCACGGCACTCGGGCGTCGTGCGGCGCTTCGCACCATTCGGCGGCATCGCATTCTCGAGACGTATCTCACGCAGGTGCTGGGGTACGCCTGGGACCGCGTACACGACGAAGCCGAACGTTTGGAGCACGCCGCCAGCGACGATCTTATTGAGCGCATGTCGGCCGCACTCGGCCATCCCACGGCCGATCCGCACGGCGCGCCCATTCCCACCGCAGACGGCCGGGTGGATGAACGCATGCATCGCACCATTGCCGATCTGGCCGTGGGCGAGACCGTGCGCATGCTGCGCGTAAGTGACAAGGATCCGGAGCTGTTGCGCTATCTGGCCGGTATTGCCTTGCAGCCGGGCGTGGAAGTCACGCTGCTCAGTCGTGCGCCGTTCGACGGGCCGCTCACCTTGCGTGTGGGTGAGGGCGAACCCGTAGTGGGCAGCACGCTGGCGGCGCAGGTGCTCATTGAAGCTTTGCCCGCACCATCGGCGACGGCCGCTCCGGCTCGGTCGGATGACACGGGCAAGGCAACCGACACCAAGCCCCGCTCAGCGCGCAAGTCCGCGCGCTGAGCAGAGCGAGCCGCTCATGGCTCAGCGTGCACGCGTGCTGACGTACTCGCGCGTGGCCGCAGACAGCTTGGCCGTCTTGAGCAGATAGCGCAGGCGTGATCCATCAGCGCGGGCTTGCGCACGCTGCCCCGCTTCTACGTTGAGCCACAGGGCATCGGCAAGCGCCATTGCTTCCGTGTCCGTGTCGCCGGCCTGCGACGCTTCGTCGGCCAGCTTGTTCATGACCATGGCCGCTTCGCGCGTGTAGGACAGGGAATACAGCGAGTGAGCCAGACCGAACACGGCGTCCTTCGGCAGGCGACCCGCGTCGCGCTCGAGCGCCGCGGCAATGACGAACTCGCGACGCGCGAGATCGAAGTCGCCAGCCTCGAGCGCCTTGCGCGCCTTGAGCATGTGTTCGTTGTCATCCGAGACGGTGTGACGCGTTTCGGCAATGGGAGCCGCCGGGCGCGCCACATCGACGGCGCGCAGCTGGGCGGGGGCGGTTACGACAAGGGCGGCGGCGAGCATGATGTTCAGCATGAGTCGATCTCCTCGAGCAAGCCGTGGTGAAGACTGCAACAGGCCGGGCAACCGCGGGGCCTGTAGTCATTCGAACGGATCTTTCGTGTCCGGGTTTTACTGGCGGGTCCGCACGCCACCGGCTGTGACAAGGCGCCTGCCGCTTGCGCCCACGCGCACGGCAGACCGGTCCGTTCCGGGTAGCTCACTACTGAGTCGGCGACAAGTGTCTATCTTTGACACATGACACCGGACGCACGCGACGACGCCCCCCTCGAGCCGAGCGCCATCACGCCGCGCGCCATCACGCCGCGCGCCATCACGCCGCGCGCGCTCCATGACGCCAGCCGATACCGGCCTACGCTCGGCGCGGTCGACCTGCATCTCTTCAATGAGGGCCGCCATCTTCGCCTCTGGGAGAAGCTGGGCGCACATCCCTGTCGCGTCGACGGCGAACACGGTACCGCCTTTGCCGTGTGGGCGCCCAACGCCACCGACGTCAGCGTCATCGGCGACTTCAACGACTGGCGTGGCGGCGAGCATCGCCTGCGCCGGCTCGGTGGCAGCGGTGTGTTCGAGGGCTTCATTCCCGGCGTTGGCCCCGGCGCGCTCTACAAATACGAAATCGGTACACGCCGGGGTGATGTGCGCGTCAAGACCGATCCGTTTGCGGCCAAGATGGAGCAGGCTCCGGGCTTTGCTTCCATCGTGCAGGCACGCAGCGACTACAGCTGGCAGGACGGCGCCTGGCTGGCGCAACGCGCCGATGCCGATCCGTTGCGCGAGCCCATGCTGGTGTACGAAGTCCATCTGGGCTCATGGATGCGGGACATGGACGGTCAGCCCCTCAGCTACCGTGACATCGCGCCCCGACTGGCGGAGCATGTGCGACGTCTGGGCTTCACGCATGTCGAACTGCTGCCGGTGCAGGAACATCCATTTGGCGGGTCATGGGGCTATCAGGTTGGCGGATACTATGCGCCCACCTCGCGCTACGGCTCGCCTGATGACTTCCGGTACTTCGTGGACGTGTTGCATCAGGCGGGCATTGGCGTGCTGCTGGACTGGGTGCCGGCGCACTTCCCGCGTGATGACTGGGCGCTGCGACGCTTTGATGGCACGGCGTGTTACGAGCACGAAGATCCCCGTCTCGGCGACCACCCGGAGTGGGGCACCCACATCTTCAACTACGGCCGCCACGAGGTGCGTAATTTTCTCGTGGCCAACGCGCTCTACTGGATCGAGATGTTTCACATCGACGGGCTGCGCGTGGATGCGGTCGCGTCCATGCTGTATCTCGACTACGGACGCGAAGCGGGACAGTGGGTGCGCAATCGTCTCGGCGGTCGGGAGAATCTCGAGGCCGTCGCCTTTCTGCGGCAGCTCAACCAGGCAGTGCACACCCTGCATCCGGGTGTGGTGATGATTGCCGAGGAGAGTACGGCGTGGCCACACGTCACCGCACCGATTGCCGAGGGGGGGCTGGGCTTCACGCTCAAGTGGAACATGGGGTGGATGCACGACACCCTGGACTACTTCCGTGTCGATCCCTTCTTCCGCAAGGGCGCGCATGACAAGCTGACGTTCGCCATGATGTACGAGTACAGCGAACGTTTCGTGAATCCGCTGTCGCACGATGAGGTGGTGCATCTCAAGAAGTCGCTGCTCGAGAAGATGCCGGGCGACGTGTGGCAGAAGTTGGCCAACCTGCGTGCGCTCATTGGCTACTCCGTCACGCGTCCGGGCAAGTCGCTGTTTTTCATGGGCACGGAGCTGGGGTCGCCCCATGAGTGGAACCACGACCGCGCCTTGGAGTGGTCGCTGCTCGAGGATCCGCGTCGTCGCGGTCTCTTCGAGTACATGGAGGCCCTCGGCGCGCTTTATCGTCAGCACGCCTGCTTCTGGCGCGCGGATCACGAGCCGCAGGGATTCCGGTGGATCGACGTGGCCGATCGTGAACAGTCCGTGCTGTCGTATGTGCGCGCAGACGGCAGTGGCGAAGCCGAGTCGCACGCGCTGGTCATTCTCAACCTCACCCCGGTGCCGCGCCCCGGCTACCGCATCGGTGCGCCGAAGGCGGGCACCTACCGGTTGGCGCTCAACAGTGACGACGCCCGTTTCGGTGGCAGTGCGTTTCCGGTGGACACGCGCGTGACCACGGACAACGAACCCTGGCACGGTTACCTGCAGTCGCTGGTCGTTTCGCTGCCTCCCCTTGGCATGCTCGTGCTGCTGCCGGAGCCAGGAAGCACATCGGCTGCTGTGGTCGATTCGGCTCCGCAGGTGACAAAGACGAGAAAGTCCAAAGTCACCAAGCCTGCGGAGACCAAGGCCAAAACCGCCAAGCCCAAAACCGCCAAAGCCCAAACGGCCAAAGCCCAAACGGCCAAAGCCAAAACGGCCAAACCGCGCAAATCGCGTGGCACCGACACCAGTGGAGAGCAGGCGTGAGCGGTCGGCGTTCGGTGTGGATGTTTGGGCTGCTCTCGGCTGTGGCCATCGCCGTCTGCGTTCGCCTGGGGTTCTGGCAACTGCGTCGCCTTGAGGAGCGGCGCGCCCAGAACGCCATCGTGGAAGGGCGCGGTGCGGCGCCACCGCTGACGCTGGCCGAACTGCAGGGGCAGGACACGTCCGTCACGCATTGGCGACGCGTGCGGGTAGAGGGCGTCGCGGACTATGCCAACGAGATGGTGCATGCGACGCGCTCGCAGAACGGCAGCCCGGGTGTGCACTTGCTCACGCCCATCCGCCCCATCGACGGTTCGTGGGGCGACACGGCCATTGTGCTGATTCGCGGCTATCTGTACGCGCCGGATGGTCGCACGGTCGACCTGGACAAGGCCCGCGAGTCGGATACGCTGCGACTCGAGGCTCTGGTCACCTCGTTCCCCCCACCGCGCCCGGGTATGGCGCGCATGGTGTCGGGTGGTCGCGCCATGCGCCTGATGGACCGCGATACGCTCGCGCTGCTGATGCAGCAGCCGCTTGGGCCCATGGTACTGCTCGCGCTTGGCGACACCATCATGACGGACATCGTGCGGCCCACACGGGTGCCGCCACCGGCCATTACCGATGGACCGCACCTGTCATACGCGCTGCAGTGGTTCGGCTTTGCGACGGTGTTCGCGGTGGGCTTTGTGGTCTTCGCCCGCGGACGGAAGCGGCGGGGCGCTGGCCCCAAGGCGCAGGCCCCCGCCACTCCGATGTCTTCTCACACGCCGTAGTAGTCGCGGTACCAGGCCACGAAGTTGGCCACACCCGTTTCGATGGGCGTGGCGGGCGCAAAGCCCACGTCGTCCACCAGCGCCTGTACATCGGCGAACGTGGCCGGCACATCGCCCGCCTGCATGGGCAGCATGCGCTTCTCCGCCGTGCGGCCCAATGCCTGCTCGAGCGTCCCGATGAGATGCATGAGCTCCACCGGGTTGTTGTTGCCGATGTTGTACACGCGCCAGGGCGCGCGGCTGCTGCCCGGGTCGGGACGCATGGAGTCCCACTGCGGGTTGGGCGGCGCGATGTGATCACTGGTGCGAATCACGCCTTCGACGATGTCGTCGATGTAGGTGAAATCGCGCTGCATGCGGCCGTGATTGAACACATCAATGGGTCGCCCTTCGAGAATGGCCTTGGTGAACAGGAACAGGGCCATGTCCGGCCGTCCCCAGGGACCATACACCGTGAAAAAGCGCAGGCCGGTGGTAGGCAGCGCGTACAGATGGCTGTACGTGTGCGCCATCAGCTCGTTGGCCTTCTTGGTGGCCGCGTACAGTGACAGCGGGTGATCGACATTCTGCCGCACCGAGAACGGCATGGCGGTGTTGGCGCCATACACACTCGATGACGACGCATACGTCAGATGCTGTACCCCGTGGTGCCGGCAGCCCTCGAGAATGTGCAGGAAGCCCACGAGGTTGCTGTCGATGTAGGCGTGCGGGTTGGTCAGCGAATAGCGTACGCCCGCCTGCGCGGCGAGATGAATGACACGATCGAAGCGTTCCTCGCGGAATAGCCGCTCCACCGCCTCACGGTCGGCCAGTTCACCGCGCACCATGCGGAAGCCGTCGCGCGTGGCGAGACGCGCCAGACGTGCCTCCTTGAGCGTCGGATCGTAGTAGTCATTCACATTGTCGAAGCCCACCACTTCGTCGCCGCGCGCCAGCAGTCGCTCGGAGGTGTGATAGCCGATGAAGCCGGCGGCGCCGGTAACCAGTAGCTTGGCCATGAGCAATGGGTGGAGTGAAGGGTGATGTGACCCGCGAATGACGACTCAGCGCGTGGCCTCGCCACGCGGGCGGCGCTGCAACAGCAGCACGGCCGCCATGATGAGCACCCCGCCGACAATCGTGCCGGCGCCAAGGGGCTGCTGCAGAACCACAATACCGAGCAGCGTGGTCCAGAACGGTTCCACGGTCGACGTGATGGCCGTACGCACCGGGCCAAGCAGTCGGAGGCCACTGAGGAAGCCGAGAAACGCGACGGCACCAAGCACACCCTGCAGCACACTCGCCCCAAACGCGAGACCGCTCGGGATCTGCCACAGGCTGCCCGTACTTGCGGACCAGGCCACGAAGCACAGCGCGCCGCCCACACCAATGGCGCGTGCGACGTCATATGCGTCGCGCCCCTGCTGTATGTGGTTGAGATACGGGATGTACAGCGCGTAGACCACCGCCGCGGCGAGAATGACGGCCAGCCCCACCGGATCGAGACTGGCCGTGCTTGGCGCGCCCACCATGGCCGCCACGCCACCCAGCGCCAGGCCGAGCGCAGCCACACGCAAACGGTCGAGCGGTTCGAGTCCGCGCGCCGCGCTCAGCAGCGCGACCCACGCGGGATACGTGTAGAAAAGAAAGCTGGCCGTGGATGCCGGCAACCAGCGCAGCGCCGCCAACGCCAGCGTGGCCACCAGCGCCTGACCGCCGCCCGTGGGTAGCAGAATGCGCGGATGGTACCATGGCGTCATCAGCACGGAGGACGGATCGGACGACGAAGCCGTAGACGAACCCGTGGACGACCCGGTGCGACGCAAGGCGCCCATGGCCAGCAGCAACACGGCGCTGGTGAGATAGCGCCACGACTGCACGCTTTCGAGTGCCATGCCCTCAGCGGTGGCCAGCACCGTGAGGGGGGAAATGGAACCGAAGGCACAGGCCGACGCCATCACCGCCAGCGTGCCACGCCAGCGGGCCGCCGAGGCGTCACTCACAACAGCTTGCCACCCAGGAACATGTAGGCCACGCTGAAGTAGAGACTGATGGCCGACACATCGACAATGGTGGCCACAAACGGCGCCGAGGCGCTGGCCGGGTCAAACCCCAGACGCTTGAGCAGGAAGGGCAGCATGGATCCGCTCAGCGAGCCGATGGTCACGACGGCCAGCAGCGTCACGCCAACCGTGAAGGCGATGAGCCATGAGAACTCGCCGTAGTCGTAAAGTCCGGTGGCGTTCCACAACGCGATGCGTGTGATGGCAATGACGCCAAGCATCGTGCCCAGCACGAGACCGGCCGGCAGTTCACGCAGCACGATGCGCCACCAGTCGCGCAGATGCACCTCGCCCAGCGCCATGGCGCGGATGATGAGCGAGGTGGCCTGCGAGCCGGCATTGCCACCCGAGCTCATGACCAGCGGAATGAACTGCGACAGAAACACGGCGTCACTCAGCGAATGCTCATAGCGCGTCATGACGGAGGCCGTGAAGAACTCGCTCAGTGCGAGAATGGCCAGCCAGCCGCCACGCTTGCGTACATTCTGCCAGAGCCCCACCTGCATATAGGGCTCTTCGAGCGCTTCCATGCCGCCAAACTTCTGCGCGTCTTCGGTCTGCTCTTCCTGGATGACGTCGATGACGTCGTCGACGGTGACCACACCCAGCAGGCGCCGCTGCCCATCCACCACCGGCAGCGCCACGAGGTCGTAGTTGGAGGTCACCTGCGACACTTCTTCCTGCGGTGTGTCGGGCGCGACGCTCACCACCTCGGTCCACGCGTGTTCGCTGATGCGCGAGCCCTCGGGCGCCGCCAGCAACTCACGCAGCGACAACACGCCGCGCAGCCGGCCGTTCGCGTCGGTCGTGTAGATCGTGTACATCGCCTCGCGCCGACCGCCACGCGCCATCGCGCGCACGGCGCGCAGTGATTCCTCCACCGTGAGCGTCTCTTCCACCGACACGAACTCGGTGGTCATCAGACCACCGGCCGTGTAGGGATCGTACTGCAGCAGCCGTTCGGTTTCGGCCTTCTCCTTGGGCTCGAGCTCCTGGAGAATTTCGTCGGCCGTTTCCTCGTCCAGTTCTTCGAGCGCATCCGCGCGCTCGTCCGGATCCATCTCGGCCACGATCTCGGCCGCTTCGCCGGCGGGGAGCTCCTCCAGTACCATCGTGCGGAGGTCTTCGTCGAGGTACTCCAGCACCTCGGCCGCACGTTCGCGAGGCAACGCCGCCAATAGCGCGCGCACCGCAGCCTCCGGCATGGCCTCGGCCACGTCGGCGAGGTCGGCCGGATGCATTTCCTCCGTCTGCGGGCCGACACTCTCCGGATGCTCCTCGAGGAGTTCGAGCAGATCCGGAACGATCAGCGCCGCAAGCGGCCGGTCTTCGTTGGCTCGTGGCGTCATGGGCGAAGGGGCGGCGGGCTGAGGGGCAACTTAGCGGTCCCCCTGCGAGGCGCAAAGCATGACGGCAGTTAACGTTCCGGCTCGGACTCCCGGTCGCCCAGGACGGGCAGGCCCGCGGACTCGGTGCGCAACCCGGCCAGCGTCAGTCCGGCGGCGGCCAGGGCCTCCTCGATGACCACGGCGGGCAGCGCAGCGCCCGCCTCGAGCACCGCCCCGCGCATGCTCACCTCAGCACTTTCCACGCCCGGGATGCTGCCCAGCGCCGTGCGGGCGGCGCGCACCGCGTGTACCGAAAGCAGGCCGTCGATCTGCACGTGGATGCGCTGTCGTGTCATCTTTCAATTTCCACGGCTCACGTCTCCCGTTCAATGCCCGGCTGTGGTTCCGCCTTTACCCGTTGCCTGCATGCTGCGTGTTGCCTTCATCGGCCTCGGTGCCATCGGGGCCCCCATGGCGCGCCACCTGGCGCACCCGGATTTCGACCTTGTCGTTTGGAACCGCACGCGGGCCAAGGCCGACGCCTTTGCTGCGGCCACTGGAGCTCGTGTTGCCAACACGCCGGCCGACGCGGCGGTGGGCCGTGACGTGGTCGTGACCTGTCTGCCCGTCTCACGCGACGTGCAGTCGCTGCTGGATGGTCCTGACGGGATATTGGCCACCATGAAGAGCGGCGCCGTGCTGGTGGACTGCACCTCGGGTGATGGCGCCACGTCGCGGCAGATCGCCGCACAGTTGGCCGTGCATGGCGTGGGCTTTCTCGATGCGCCCGTCTCGGGCGGCGTGGCCGGCGCCGAGCAGGGCACCCTCACGGTCATGGTGGGCGGCGACGCCGACATCCTCGCCACCGTGCGTCCGGTGCTCGAGCGCTTCGGACAGCGTATCGTCCACTGCGGCCCCGTTGGCGCGGGCGATGCACTCAAGGCCGTCAACAACGCGCTGCTGGCCATGCACATCTGGGGCACGGCCGAAGGGCTGGTGGCGCTCGAGAAGGCGGGGGTGAACGCCGATGTGGCGCTCGAAGTGCTCAACACCTCCAGTGGTCGCTCCAACGCGAGCATGAATCTCTTCCCGGATCGCGTGCTCACGCGCGCCTTCCCGCGCACGTTCCGTCTGGCGCTGCTCGACAAGGATGTGGGCATCGCCGCCGCCCTCGCACGCGACACGCAGGTGGTGGCGCCGTTGCTGCAACTCACGTCAGAGCTGTTCCGTCAGGCGCATCGTGAGCTGGGCGAGGAGGCCGATCACGTGGAGGCGGTGCAGGTGGTCGAGCGTCTTGCCGGCGCCACCATTCGCGGGCGTGGAGCGGCGGACACATGAATCACACCCATGCCGCGCCGTTGCACGCTGCACCGACCATTGCCTCGCTCGATGCCATTCGCGCGCAGTTCCCCGCGCTGGCGCGGCGTGAAGGCGATGTGCCGGTGGCGTACTTCGACGGACCCGGTGGCACGCAGGTGCCACGTGCGGTGGTCGACGCCATGACGTACTACCTGCTGCATCACAACGCCAACACCCACTGGGCCTATCCCACCAGCGTGGAAACGGACGCCTTGCTGGCGCAGGCGCGCGCCACGCTGGCCGATTTCCTCGGCGCCTCCGCTGACGAGATCGCGTTTGGCAGCAACATGACCACGCTGCTGTTTCACATCGCGCGCGCCATCGGACGGCAGTTGCAGCCGGGCGACGAAATCATCGTCACGGAGCTCGACCACCACGCCAATGTGGCGCCCTGGCAGGCGCTGGCACGCGAGCGCGGGGTGGTGCTCAAGTGGTTGCCGCTCGATCTGACCACCTTCCGCCACGAGGCCGGTGCCCTCACGCGCCTCTTGTCGCCGCGCACGAAAGTGGTGGCCATCGGGGCCGCGTCCAACATGCTGGGCACCATCAGCGATGTGGCCGCGCTCGTAGCCGAGGCTCGCGCCGCTGGTGCACTCACCGTGGTCGACGCGGTGCACTACGCGCCACATGCACTGGTTGACGCGGCCGCACTCGATGCGGACTTCGTGCTCTGCAGTGCCTACAAGTTCTACGGTCCGCATGTGGGTGTGGTGTACGGACGCGCGTCCACGGTGGCATCGCTCGATGTGCCGCGCCTCGAGCCGGCGCCTGACTGGGTGCCCGAGTGCCTCGAAACCGGCACGCAGAATCATGAGGGTATTGTCGGCGCTGCGGCGGCGGTGGAGTTTCTCGCCTCACTCAGCGGGGACGCGGGCGCACCGCGCCGCGAACGTCTGGCCCAGGCCATGGCCGGGCTGCATGAGCGGGGTGAGGCGCTGCTGCAGCAACTGTGGGATGGTCTGCAGGCCATCGATGGCGTGACCGTGTACGGCCCGCCGCCCGGGACACCGCGCACCCCCACCGTCTCGTTCCGCGTGCACGGTGTGCCGTCGGAAGACGTGTCACGTGCGCTCGCGCCGCGTGGCCTGTATGTGTCGCACGGCGACTTCTACGCCAGCACCATCGCACGCCGGCTTGGCGTGAGCGACGAAGGACTCGTGCGCGCGGGCTGTGCCTGCTACACCAGCGCTGATGAAGTGCAGCGCCTCGTGAGCAGCGTGGCCGATGTCGTGCGGGGCGCGCGCTGAATGCCACCGGCCATACGTTCCCAGGCACGCCGCAGTCTCTCCATGGCCATGCTGGTTCTGGTGGCGGTGTCCTGCAAGGCCGACAGTCGCGCACCCGATGGCGCACTGACGGCGCCGTCGGCCGAGTTTCTCGTGGCCGCGGGCGACTCCACGTACTGGATTCGCAGCAATGACGAGGGCATGCGGGTGCGCAGTGCTCCCATTCTGCTCACGCAGGTCGACGGGCGGCTCTTCGAGATCTTCATCGGTGACGAAGGCGCCGAGTATCCCGAGGCGTCGTTTGCCACCGCGCGGCTGTGGTCGCGGGCCATCGAGTCGCGCGACAGCACGCTGCTTTTTGCTGACAGCACCGTGCTCCGCGAACTCGCAGCCTGGCGCAAGGCGAATCCACGCGAAAGCGAAATCGATCCCAGCGCCGACGATGTGCCGGACGATCCGCAGACCATCGTGCAGGACGACATCGAAATCATCGACGCCCACGGCCCCTATCTCACCTTCGAGCACCTGCTCGACGTGGACATCGACGGCGGGCCCGAGCACATCCATACCGGCCGCCGCTATGTCGTGGACGTGCGCACGGGACATCGCGCCAGCCTGGCCGACGTGCTGGGCGCAGAGGAGGCGGCCCGCGCGTTGGCAACGGCCCGCGCCAGTCTCACACAACTCACCGACAGCATTCGCGCAGCGGGAGCCTCGGGCGACGAGCGCGCAGCGGCGGCGGTGGAGTCGCTCGACAGCTTTGTCTTCGACAGCACCAGCTTCGGTATCACCGATGCCGGTCGTGAGCCCGCCATTGCCTTCATGGTGCCGGGCAAGGGTCCGGACGGCGAGGCGCTGGCCATGTATCTGCCGCCCATTCGCGTAAAGGCCCCCGTGTGGTGGACGCCGGTGCAGCGCATGCTGCCCGAATGGGCCGCGGACTCCTCGCTGGTGCGCTGGCGGCGGGAGCGCTACGACGTGCTGGCGCGGCCATCGGCAGAAGGCGACCTGCTTGCGCTTTCGCTGCAGGCCAAGGGCGCTCGCGATACGCTGGGCACCTGGCCCGTTACGACGGTTGCCGCGCCGGCGTATCAGCTCATCGCTCTCGAGTCGCCCCCACTCGACAGCGCGGCCCGTGCCGCGCTCGCGCGGGCCTTTGATGTATCCACCGCGCTCGATGGACTCGTGCAGCGCGCGCGGTTTTCCCCTTCACGCGGCCCCGCCTCACGCGCTTTCGCACCGCGCGGTTCCGCAGGACGCAGGTCTCCGTTTCGCAGCACCTCAACGCCTCACACACTCCTGCAGAGCGTGTCGCACACTTTGAACCGTCCATGACCGACCGCGCTCCGCGCCCCGTCTCCGCCTCCCAGCACGAGACCAGTGAACTCATCATGCCGCAGGATGCCAACATCCTCGGCCACGCCTTCGGTGGCGCCATCATGGCCATGGTGGACAAGGCCGCAGCGGTGTCTGCCTTCCGTCATGCCCGCACGGCCTGCGTCACCGCCAGCATTGATCGGGTGGACTTCCGCGAACCCATTCACGTGGGCGATCTGGTGACCTGCAAGGCCTCCGTGAACTTCGTGGGCACCACGAGCATGGAAATCGGTGTGCGGGTGGAAGCCGAAGATCTCATCAGCGGCGCGCGGCGACACACCAATACCTGCTACCTGACGTTCGTGGCCATCGACCGTAATGGTCGGCCGGTGCCCATTCCCAAGGTGCTGCCGGAAACCGACGAACAGCAGCGACGTCACGAGGCCGCGCAGGCCCGCCGCCGCCGTCGCCTCGAAGAGCGTCAGGACGAGAAGCGCCAGGATGACCAGCGGCTCGACGACGCACGGGACGCCAGCCGCTGACCCTGGCCCCGTATGTCGTCTACTGAAGCACTGCGCATTCCCAATTTCCGACGCTACATCCTCGCGCTGTTCACACTGACCCTGGGCATTCAAATCCAGGGCACGGTGGTGGGGTGGCAGATCTACGACCTCACGCGCGATCCGCTCGCGCTGGGGCTGGTGGGGTTGGCGGAGGCACTGCCGGCCATCAGCATGGCGCTCTACGCGGGCCATGTGGCGGACAACCACGACCGGCGCCGCATTGCACTCATCGCCCTGAGTGTGCTGGTCGGCTGCTCGCTCGCCCTCTGGTGGTTGGCGGCGCCCACGCCGGCCGGACTCGGTGCGCTCACTTCTCCGGCTCGCGTGCGCGCCATCTACGCGGTGATCGTGGTGAGTGGCGTGGCGCGGGCGTTTCTGCAGCCATCACGGCAGGCACTCAGCGCGGAACTCGTGCCGCGCGAGTTGTACAAGAACGCCGTGACCTGGCGCAGCGGTTCGTGGCAGATGGCGGCCGTGCTTGGTCCGGCCCTCGGAGGCCTGCTGTACGCGGCGGGTGGCCTGACGCTCAGCTACGCCGTGGACGCCGCGCTCATGGCGCTGGCGGTGGTGTGGCTGCTGCGTGTGAAGCATCGCTCGCCGGTGCGCGAAACGAGCAACGAACCGATCTCGCGCAGCATCATGGGCGGCCTGCGCTTTGTGTTCGGCGACGCGCTGCTGCTTTCGGCGCTCACACTCGATCTGTTCTCGGTCCTCTTTGGCGGGGCCATTGCGCTGCTGCCGATTTTTGCCGGAGACATTCTGAATGCCGGCCCCACCGGCCTTGGACTCCTGCGGGCCGCACCGGCCGTCGGGGCCGTGGTGTCGAGCGTGCTGCTCACGCGCTTTCCGCCCTTTGCGCACACGGGGCGCAACCTGCTCATGGCCGTGAGCGCCTATGGCCTCTTCACCATTGGCTTCGGGCTCAGTCGCTCATTGCCGCTGTCCGTGGCCATGTTGGTGCTGGCCGGCGCGAGTGACATGGTCAGTGTGGTCATTCGCAGTCTCATGCTGCAGATGCGCACACCCGAGGCCCTGCTGGGACGCGTGTCGAGCGTGAATCAGATCTTCATCGGCAGCTCGAACGAAATCGGCGCCTTTGAAAGCGGCCTGACCGCACGCTGGTGGGGTGCGGTGGCCTCGGTGGTGGTGGGTGGTGTGGCCACGCTCGGTGTCGTGGCCACCGTGGCCTGGCGTGTCCCGTCGCTGCGTCGACTCAAACAGTTGGCGAGCTGAGCGCCGCCGCCAGTTCTTCCGTCAGCGGGATCTCCACTTCGGTGCCGTCCTTGGCCACCTGCGTGGCGGCAAACACCTGACGCGCCTCGCGCTCGAGTTCGCGCGCGTTCTGTGAGTAGCGTGCCGAGATGTGCGTGAGCACCAGCTGCCGCACACCCGCGGCCTTTGCCACCTCGGCGGCTTCACGCGCCGTGCTGTGCCCGGTTTCCAGCGCACGCTGCGCTTCCTCGTCGGCAAAGGTGGCCTCGTGGATGAGCACGTCGGCGTCCTGCGCCGCGGCAATGGTGGCCGCGCAGGGGCGCGTGTCACCCGTCAGCACGATGCGCCGTCCACGACGTGGTTCGCCCACCAGCACCGAGGCCGGGATGATGCGACCGTCCTCGAGCGTGACGGACTCACCGCGATGAATGCGCCCCCAGAGCGGACCCTCCGGAATGCCCAGCTCACGGGCCAGATCGGGGTTGAATCGCCCCTTTCGCTCCTCTTCGATCAATGCATAGCCCAGTGACACCGAGGGCCCGTGCTCAACGGGAAAGGCCTCAATGCGGTACTCACCGCGTGACAGCGAGGCTCCACTGTCGAGCTCGGTTATGTCTATGGGAAATGTGGTGCGCTCGCCACCCAAACTGATGCATTGACGCAACGTCTTGGCCGCTCCACGGGGGGTCCACACCCGCAGCCGCTCCGTTCGCGCCTGGAGGGACAGCGTACGGATGAGTCCGGTAACACCGAGGATGTGGTCGGAGTGCGTGTGCGTAATGAAGAGGTCTTCAAACGCAAACGACACCCCGTAGCGCATCATCTGACGCTGTGTGCCCTCGCCGCAGTCGAAGAGCATGGTCTGCCCTTCCCGAATGATGGCAAGGGAACTGACCCCCCGTTCAACGGTGGGGCGGGAGGCGGCGGTGCCGAGAAAGCGGACGAGCAAAGGCATGGCCCCAATATAGGCGGGTCGGCCGTTGGACCCGGCCCTGAAGCCGGCGTCACCCGCGCCGGAGGGCAGGTGGTGGACTCATGTGGAAACCTCAGCTGCGGGTCAACCTGACTGAGCGGTCCGGCCCGCCCTTTGCAGAGAGATGTGTGTGAGTTCCCTGCGACGACTGCAGGTGCCGCCTGGCGCCGCGCGGCCGCTGCATCAATCGTTCACTTCCGGACGGCCGGGGGGCGTATGACCGGAAAGAGCCGACGCGGATTCGCGTCCATGGACCCCGCGCGACAGCGCGAGATTGCCAGTAAGGGTGGGCGTGCAGCCCACGAGATGGGAACGGCCCACGAGTGGTCGTCGGATGAAGCCCGCGAGGCGGGTCGGAAGGGTGGCGTGACCGTGAGCCGCGACCGCGCGCACATGGCGGCCATTGGTCGCGAGGGGGGCGAGTCGCGTTCGGCAGCGGCGCGCACGGCTCGTACGCAGCAGCCCGTGCGCGGCAGTGAGCGCGGCGGTGAACGCGAAATTCCCATGCCCATTGCTGCACGCAGCGATGCGCGGGGCGATTCGCGGGGCGATTCGCGGGGCGATTCGCGGGCGGATGTCGGCCGCGATCGTGTGCCGGCGGTCCGGCCGGCCATCCCCATCGATCGTGGCAAGACCGAGGGACCACGCGCGTCCACTTGAGTGTTGCTTTCCATTCGTAAGTCGTAGGACAACGGCGCCGAGTTCTCCGTGAGAACCTCGGCGCCGTTGTTTTTCTGGCTGAAGTGGATTCTGCCCGATCCGTGTCATCCGCGACAAGGTAGCTCGACCCAAACGGCCTCTCTCTGCGCCCTCCGTCCCTCCGTCACTCTGCGTGAGCTGTTGACGGTCTGGCTTCTGCACCGACGCTTGTTGCCAAGGCGAGATCGTCAACAGCTCACGCAGAGAAGGGGAGGAAGGGAGGGCGCAGAGAGAACCGGCTCGGGTTGCACAGCCTTGTCGCGGATGACGCGGATTGGGCGGAAACCACACGGATCAATCATGAGAGCCAATCCGTAGACGATCGACCTCTCTGCGCTCTCTGCGGTTCTCTTGCAGTTCTCTGCGTGAGCTGTTGACGGTCTGGCTTCTACACCGACGCTTGTTGCCAAGGCGAGATCGCTAACAGCTCACGGAGATAAGGAAGAAAGGAGGTCGCAGAGAGCAGCTGTCTGGGTTGAACCGCCTTGTCGCGGATGACGCGGATTGGGCGGAAACCACACGGATCAGACATGAGAGCCACTACACACCCGTGCGGGCCCTTTTCTGCTACGGAGTGCGCGTGCAGCTAGGCGGGAAAGCGCGTCGCCAGCGCATCCAATCGTGTGCGGTCGACATTGCGACCGGAGACCAGCGCCACCACCGGTCCATGACTCGAGAATGCCAGCGCTTCCGGCCCGGCGCCATCACGCAACATGCAGCCGTGTTGCAGCGCAGCCACCGTCACGGCGCCCGCGCCTTCCACGGTGAGCCCCAGCGTGCGCTCGAGCCACAGCATGCTCCGTGCGAGATCGTCTTCGCGCACGAGGCCCAGTTGGTCGGCGCAGGTCTGACCGATGTGCAGTGCGTCTTCATCGACCTGCCCGGCGAGGCCATCGGCCAGCGTGGGAGTGACGGGAATGTCCACCACCTGGCCGGCGCGCACGCTCCGGGTCATGGCCGATGTTTCTTCGCTCTGCACCCCGATGACTCGCACCTCTGGGGCGAGACGACGCAGTACGGCGCCCATGCCACCCAGCAAGCCGCCGCCCCCGGTGCAGATGAGCACCGTGCGCACATCGGGACGCTCAGCGAGAATCTCCAGCGCGACGGTGCCCTGTCCGGCCAGCAGGTCGAGCCCGAGACAGGGATTGATGAAGCGCAGCCCCTCGCGCTCCGCGTGCGCCTTGGCCAGCACCATGGCCGCGTCGTAGTCGGGCGCGTCGTCATTGACCACCGCGCCCAGGGCGCGAATACCGTCCTTCTTGACCTGTGGGGCGGTGCTGGGCACATAAAGCATGGCCGGCGCCCCGAACGCCTGCGCGGCAAATGCCACCCCCAGACCATGATTGCCGGCGCTCGAGGCCACCACACCCCGCGATCGATCCTCGGCGCTCATGCGTGAGAGCACGGTGTACGCTCCGCGCACCTTGAATGAGCCGGTGGGGTTCTCCAGTTCGAGCTTGAGCAGCACCTCCACACCCAGCGCCTCGGACAGCGGCGCGCAGGGAACAAGGCGGCTCGGCTTCATGATGGCCTGCAGCCCGGCGGCGGCGGAGTGCACCGATTCGACTGCAGGCAGGATGCGAGGATCGAGCGTGGTCATGCCTGGAATGTACTGTGCGGGCCCATGGCTCTGCCTACAGCAGTCGTGTGCCCTGCACGCGGGCGATGTAGCCTGCCACGTCGAACTTGAGCTTCGCGCGTGACGTGACCATGGGCCGGATGCCACCCCAGATTGGCTTGTTGCCCCAGGGCCGGTCCCAGAGCCCGAGACACCACATGATGCCGCCCACGCTGTTCGGATCCCGTCCGTCGAGCGCGTACTTGTCGTTGAGGTGAAACAGCCAGGCGCGCGCCTGCTCGTACGACTCCGTCCAAAGCAGCACCGTCTTGCCCCAGAGCATGCGCGGATAGTTGTGAATGATGCCCTCGTTCACCAACTCTGTCTGCGCTGCGTTCCACAGGGCGTCGCCCGTGCGCGCCTGCTCCAGCGTGTCGAGGTCATAGAGCACAGGCCGCGGGTCGTTGACGTGCTCCTGCATGGTGCGCTGCACCCATGCGGGCAGGCTGTCCAACTGATCGAAACGCGGCGTGCGGATGCACCAGTTGAACGACAGCTCGCGCCAGGTGGTGACCTGTTGCACGAAGGCGTCGACACTGGCGCGGTCTGCGCCGGACATGCGCGCCGCGCGCACCACTTCAGCGCCTGAGACGTGCCCGAAGTGCAGGTAGGGCGAAAGGCGCGACGTGCCCAGCGCGTCACTGGCTTCGTTGCGATGCGTGTCGTAGCCCGGCAGCGCCTGCTGCACGAAGCGCGAGAGATGCTGCAACGCGGCGCTTCGTCCTCCGGACATGGGTAGCGCCCGCACACTGTGGTCGATCTCGCAGCCGGCCACGGCGGCCGCAATCTCTTCGTCGCTCATGCGCGCGAGCGGCAGCGCGACCAGTCCGCCGCCTTCAGCCACGATAGCACGCAGTGACGCGGCAAGCGACGGGGACACCGCCACGGTGGGCCAGGCCTCAGCCATCGGCTCGAGACTGTGATCGAGCACCTTGGCAATCTTGGGGCGAATGGTGCGGGCGGCGAATTCCGCCTTCTCAAAGAGCCCGCTCGGCACCGAGCACACACTGTCGATGGCCAGCACACGGCAGTCGCAGCGTTCAGCCAGTCGCAGGCTGCGCTCCAGCACACCCGCCGTGGGAAACAGGTCGGTGAACACCACATAGGCTCGCGCGGCGAGGCGATCGACAACCCGCCGATCATCGTCGCGCCGGGCACGCAGCACGAACTGGTAGTGCAGTCCGAGCGATTCAGCGCGGCGTGCCGTCTCACGTGCACCCTGCAGCATGAACGTGTGGTGACGGTCGCTCGCGTGCGGATACGTGGGGTCGAGCCCCTGATGAATGACGAGCGGCAATTGCAGGCGGTTGGCCGTGCGTATCGCTGCGCGCAGCGCCCAGTTCTCGTCGAGGCGATGTGTGGATTGCATCCAGTACAGCACGTACTCGCCGCCTGGGCGATACGTCTTGCCGTTCAGGTCGCGTGTGCGCGGCACGAGTTGGTCGCGCACATAGTCGCTGTCGAGAGCGTGCATCGTCGTCGGCATGGCTGGCGTCATCATACGGGTGCGCAACGCGTGCGCACCAGCGGCGGTGCCCGCGGCACTACCCGCGCCGTGGTTGGTCGGTCATTGCCTACCTTGACACTCGACTGCGACCGGCTAGCTTCCCGTCTGTTACCGGTATGGCCCCGCGCCGTTGGAGCGGGGCCTTTGCTGTCCGGGACATCTGGGGCTGTAGCTCAGCTGGGAGAGCGCTGCATTCGCATTGCAGAGGTCAGGGGTTCGAGCCCCCTCAGCTCCACTTGGTAGGCCGGTTTGCTGGGTAGTTTTCGGCCAAACTGACCGAACTGTGACAGAAAACCCACTGGTGTGACGCCGGAACCCGGTGCATCGTCCAGTGTACAACGAGACAAGCCCGCCGCTGATCCGTAGGACGGAGAGTTCCAAAGACAGCGCGCGTGGCACCTGTGTAACCCCCCGACCGGCAACGGTGCGGGGGGTTCGCTTTTTTCTGTCGGGTGCGCAGCAGGCGCTGGCTCAGGGCCCCGTGTCGCCACCGCCCAGAATGGCCGCACCATCCCGCCGCATGGCCTGCATGAGCTCCACGAAGAGGCGGTTCTCTTCGTCCTCCACTTGGCCAGCAAAATCACTCATGGCGGTGAAGCCCAGGCTGCCGAGAAAGCGCATGATGGCGCTTTCGCGCACATGGGTGTTGAGCACCCGCTCGCTCAGCGTCTGTCCGTCAGGGCCCGTGCGCAGTCCCAATTTGAAATAGGTGCCCGAGCCTTCGAAGGGGCTCTTGATGGCGCTGCTGAGCATCTTCTCGGCAAAGAGCGGCAGATGCCACTTGGGCTCGCGCGTAAAACGCATGGCCCAGGCCCGCTCGCGCGGCGTGTCGATGTGCACGAACTCGCCGTGCAACTCCGTCACACCCACCATCCAGGGGCCAAACTTGGCCAGGGCATCAACACTGATGTTGAGCGTGTCCGGCATGCGCGGCGGTGCACCTGTTGCACTGCGATTGATGGGCAGCAACTCACCACGCAGTGAGCGGAAGCGCATGGTCAGCACCCGGTTCACTGCGCGCGCATCAAACCACTCGGCGCCCGTGTTGTCCGTGAGCCGATAGCGATAGCGCGAGGGCTCCACGTACTTGGCCAGGAAGCGCGCGTACGCGGGAAACCAGGGGCGAATGCCCTCGCTGTCCACACGCATCTGCAACGTGATCAGCGTGGAGCCGTCGTTCTGCGGAACGGTGAAAATCGAGTCGAGTCGCACCATGCGTCCGACCACGGCCATGCTGCGCGGCGATGCGGCACGATAATCCACACGCAGCGCCTGCGCCGGACGCTCGGCGCTGGCAAAGAGTGCCTTGATCATGTCCTCCATGCGACCCGGCGGCATGCTGCCCACGTGATGCTCCACGGCCGTCTGCCAGGTCCAGAGATCACTGGCTCGCTGTGTGAGGCTGATGTCGTGGCGTTGATCGCCAAGCCGCGAGGGTACGGGCAAGTTGCTGCCGGCCTCGAACACGTAGCGATTGCCCACGAAGCGACCCTGATATTCCACGCGTCGCTCGGCCCCGCTGCGGCTGGTGCGCAAACCCGTCCACACCGAGGTGTCGCCCACCACCTTGGATGGCGCGAAGGCGTAACGCGCCATGCGCAGACGTGACTGCTGCACCTTGCGGCTGCGCGTGACGTTGGTGAAACGGTACTCGAACCCGGTCGTGAGCCCGTCGAGGTTGGCGCGGGCGGTGGCCGGGTCGCTGCCGGCGGCCAGGGCCGCCCCACGGCAGCCCGTCGTGCCGACCAATACCGCGGCCAGCCCCAGCGCGAGGGCAGGGCGTCGGGCGAACCGGAGAGAAATGGGCATGAAGTAGAAGTACGCCACTCGACGCCATGTATACCAGCGGGGTTTAGATTGCATGGTCATCCTTACCCGTACACTCGTGTCCGAAACTCCGAATTCCGTTTCGTCCCCGCTGCCGACGCCGTCTGTGACGCCGCCGGCAGTCCCGTCAGCAGAGCTGCCCGCCGACGCGAGCGCTGCCGCTGGCCCTGGCGCTGCGCCACGCCGCGATTTCATTCGCGAAATGGTGGCGGAGGACGTGGCCACCGGTCGCTTTGGCCGTGCACCCGCCACGCGTTTCCCGCCGGAGCCCAACGGCTTCCTGCACATGGGACACGCCAAGTCCATCTGCCTCAACTTCGGCATCGCGAAGGAGTTTGGCGGCACCTGCAATCTGCGATTCGACGACACGAATCCGGCCACGGAAGACATTCGCTACGTCGAGTCCATCAAGCGCGACGTGCAGTGGCTTGGGTTCCAGTGGGACGGCGAGTACTACGCCTCGGACTATTTCGAGAAGCTATACGAAATCGCCGAGTCGCTGGTGCTGCGTGGCAAGGCCTACGTGGACGACCAGAACGAGGAGCAGATCCGCACCAACCGCGGCACCGTCACCTCGCCGGGCACGCCGAGTCCCTGGCGTGATCGGTCACCCGAGGAGAATCTCGACCTGCTGCGTCGCATGAAGGCGGGTGAGTTCCCCGACGGGTCGCGTGTGCTGCGCGCAAAAATCGACATGGCGCATCCCAACATGGTGATGCGTGATCCGCTGCTGCTGCGCATTCGGCACGCGCATCACTATCGGCGCGGCAACGACTGGTGCATCTACCCGCTCTATGACTTCGCCCATGGTCTGAGTGACGCCATCGAGGGCATCACGCGTTCGCTGTGCACACTGGAGTTCAAGGACGCGCGCGACATCTACGACTGGCTGGTGCACGAGGCGGGGTATGTGAATCCGCCCACGCAGATCGAGTTCGCGCGACTCGAGCTCGACTATACTGTGCTGAGCAAGCGCAAGCTGCTGCGGCTGGTGAACGAGGGGCACGTGAAGGGCTGGGATGATCCGCGCATGCCCACCATTGCCGGCATGCGTCGGCGTGGCGTGCGGCCCGAGGCCATTCGTGCCTTCGCCGAGGTCATTGGTGTGGCGCGCAAGGACGCGCGGGTGGAGTACGCCACCTACGAGCATGCGGTGCGCAACGACCTCAACATGGAAGTGCCGCGTCGTCTCTGTGTGCTCAACCCGCTCAAGGTGGTGCTCACCAACTACCCCGAAGGCCAGGTCGAGCAGCTCGAGGCGCAGGACTATCCGCACGACGTGCCCAAGACCGGTTCGCGCACGGTGCCGTTCTCACGCGAGCTGTATGTGGACCGCGACGACTTCATGGAGGATCCGCCGAAGAAGTTCTATCGGCTGGCGCCGGGCCGTGAAGTGCGCCTGCGTTTCGGCTATCTCATTACCTGCAACGAGGTGGTGAAGAACGAGGCGGGCGAGGTGGTGGAGCTGCGCTGCACCTACGATCCCGCCACGCGCAGCGGCAACGCGCCCGATGGCCGCAAGGTGCAGGGCACCATTCACTGGGTCAGCGCACCACACGCGGCGAGCGTGGAAGTGCGTCTCTACGATCGCCTCTTCACGCAGCCCGACCCGGATCAGGTGCCTGAGGGGCAGGACTTCCTGAGTGTGCTCAACCCGGAGTCGCTGGTGGTCATTCCTGACGCCAAGGCGGAACCGAGCGTGCTGAACGACCCGTTGGGGTCGCGCTACCAGTTCGAGCGCGTGGGCTATTTCTACGCTGAGCCGGAGGACAGCACGAGCGAGAAGCGGGTATTCAATCGCATCGTGGGGTTGCGCGACAGTTGGGCGAAGGAAGTGAAGAAGGGGTGAAGGGTATGCCCGCCACATCACCCCGTCTCTGGACGGTTGAGGAGGTTCAGGCTCTGCAGGAGCATGACCCGCACCACCGGTATGAGGTGGTGGACGGGGAACTGCTTGTGAGCCCGTCACCGAGGCGTTCACATCAGCGTGCAGTGACCCATTTGCTGCGCGTGCTGAGTGAGTACGCGGAACGGAGCGGGCTAGGTGAGGCACTGACCTCGCCCAGTGACGTGTTCTACGATGAGCAAACCTCCGTGCAGCCGGACGTCTTCGTTATCCCCCTTGTGAACGGGCGGCCTGCCACGGACGAAATGGTGATGCGTCCGATGCTCGTGGTCGAGGTGCTCTCCCCTAGCACGGCTCGATATGATCGGCTGACCAAGCGTCGGTTCTATCAGCGGATGAAGTTTGAGTATTGGATCGTTGATCTCGATTCGGAGCTTATCGAGCGATGGACACCGGAGGCCGAGCGCCCGGAGATCTGCGCGGATCGGCTCGTATGGCAGCCTGTTGTCTCCGTTGAGCCGCTGGTGCTGGACGTGCCAGCCTATATGCGAAAGGCCCTTGGGGTTGCCGGAGGACAGGGGCCGTCCCATCGGTCCTGAGCCCCCGCTGCCCCTTCCCCTCGAGGCGGGTTCGCCTATATTAGGAGGCTCACCGGTTCCTTGGGCCGGGTGAAGCCAGCTGCCCCTTAGCTCAACTGGCAGAGCGTCTGACTCTGGATCAGAAGGTTCCTGGTTCGACCCCAGGAGGGGCAATACGATAAGGCCGTGTTCCGTAAGCAGTTACGGGATGCGGCTTTTTCGTTCACTTCGGACTCATTGAGGACCACATGCCGTCTGCGTCGATCGTGGGATTGATCCTTCTGTCTGTTCTTGGCGCTGGTGCCGCGCAGGCCCAGCACGTCACCCGTACTGCGCTGGCCTACCGCAGCCTGTCAGAGCCAGGCACGCCGTTTCAGGCGGTCCACGTCCTGGACAGCGTGGCGGTCAAATCGAACAAGACGCGGAACGCGTGGATGGGTATTGCCGTCGGGGCTGCGCTTGGTGGCAGCACCGCATATGTCCTGAGCAAGCGAAGCTGCTCAAACGTGTGTGACGACCCCGCACCGGTCATTGCACCCACGGTCCTTTTCACGATACTTGGCGGCATCGGAGGAGGTACCGTGGTCCATTTGTTCGGTCGGTCGAGGAGGGCACCCGGCGCCAAGGCCCTGAGCGTGTCTCAAGTCGCCTCTCGCAGACTTCGCTGACAAGAGGGCTTGGTGTTTGCTTCGGTGGCCAGCGCCGCCTCAGTGATGCTGGTGACTCCCGCGCATGCTGCCGTTGGCGATGCCCAGATGATGCACCGTGTGATGATCGCCGAGCGTGAGCATGCCCACGAATCCCAGTGCGCGGATGCGCGACTGCATGGTGCGGTCATCGGTGCGCGTCGCACGAATGGTGACGCGCGCGCCGGTCGGTGTGCTGGTCGCGCTCCACGTGAACCCATCAGCGGGTGCGATGGTGGCGCCGTGCGACAGCGCCATGCGACGGATGGCCTCGCGCACGCGACCGGTACCCTGCACGTCGAATACGGCACCGCCTTCCACCGGCGTCATGCGCACCTCGGCGCGCAGGGTCACGTCGTCCATGTCGCGCAGATGCGCACGCAGGGCCTCGAGGTCCACCTTGCTCCAGTCGGTGGTCGGATCGGCGTCGAGCAGCCGTACAATCTCCGCGATGGTGGCAAAGGCCTCCTGCCCGGCGCGGGTGGGGCGGGCCGATGCGGTGGCGGTCGGCGGTTCATGCGTCATACCCGGCTGATGCGTCATGCCCGGCATGTGCTGCATAGCTGATGGCGCTGACGCTGGCGCTGACGCTGGCGCTGACGCTGGCGCTCGCTCCGCGGCCGCCATCGCGCCGCCGTGCATGGCCGCCATGCCGCGCTTCACGAGCTCCGTGATCTCCGCGGCGTGCTGCTGCAGCAAGGCCACGGTGGCCGGGTCGTCGGATGTCTCCACGACCTCCATACCCTTGGCGGTCGCCTGGGCCTGTCGGACAATCTTCTTGCCGTTCTGCAGCACTCCGCGCAGCGCCGGTGTGGACATGGGCAGGTTCGGATCGTGACCCGCCGCCACGAACGCGCCCGTCATGGTCACGTGACGCTGAATCTGCGTCACCATGGTCGGGTCGTCGGACTCCGTGACTGTGCGTACGCCGTTGGGCAGGTTGACCACCGTGCGACGCAGCTTGTCGTGGTTGACCATGAGCTGGTGCACCACCTGCATGACTTCGGCGGTAGTGGAGTCCCGGTGCATCATGCCGCGGCCCTGCGCGGGCAGCGCGGCAGCGCCAAGGCCCAGAGCGCAGGTGGCCCAGCCAACAACACGCGTGACCTGACGATCGAAACGCATGATCGGATCTCCCGGATAACGGACAGAAGCAGGGAGTTTGGCGCCCAGGATGCGAGCGTCTGTCTGGAGCATACTGGCGACCGACCGTTTCCGAAGAGACTTTGGTCACATCCGAAACATACCGCGCGCCTTCAGGTTGCTCCGTCATCCAATTGCTTACAACTCCACGTGACTCCGCTCGACGAACTCCCGCTGTTTGCTGACCTGTCGCCGGCGACACGTGCCCGGCTCTCGGCCGGCAGTGCCCTGCGCCACTTTCCGGCGGGCGCGACCCTGTTTCGTGCAGGCGATGCGGTAACCGGACTGTACGTCGTGCTCTCCGGACGCGTGCGTGTCGTGCGGTCGCGTGATGGTCGGCAGAGTGTGGTGCATACCGAGGGGGCAGGCGGCACACTGGCGGAGGTGCCGTTGTTTGCAGGTGGCGGGTTGCCGGCCACCGCCATCGCCGATGTGGACGCGCGCTGCCTGCACATTCCGAAAGAGTTGCTCACGCAGGTCATGCGCGACGATCCCGACGTGGCGCAGTTGTTTCTGCGGCGTCTGGCGCTGCGCGTACGTCAGGTGGTTGATCGACTCGACAGTCTGTCCACGCAGTCTGTCACGGGACGTCTTGCCACGCTGCTGCTGGTGCGATCTCACGGCGCCACCGACCGACCGTTCTCACTGGGCATGACGCAGGCGGCAGCAGCCGAAGAACTCGGCACCGTGCGTGAGGTGCTGGTGCGCGCCATCGCCAGTCTGCGCCGCGAGGGGCTGATCGCGCCGGCGGGGCGTGGGCAATTCGTGATTCGAAACGTCGAAGCGCTGAGGCGGCGGGCTAGTGAGTGAGCGTAAATCTGTCGTGCTACAGTTTGGGTCTGATGGCCGTGCTGTCGAGTCCGGCCCTCAACCCTCGCGCGAGCTTGACCGCGTCGTCATGAGCCCAGAAGTGCATGAAAAACAAGCGAGGGTCGTCGTCGAGCATGTGATTGTGCAGGCTCGTCACATCGATGTCATTGGCGCGCAGGGCGCGAATGACACGATTGACCTCGCCAGCTGTCATGACAAAATCACCCGTGATGGCCGCGCGCCCGTTCCCGGTGGGCTGAAAGTTCATGACGGTGCCGAGTCCCATGGCGCCGGGAATGGCATGACCGCCAGACGTGATGGTTTCCGGGCGCGGTGCACTGACCTGATACACGCCGCCGTTGCTGCGACCGACATGACCAAGGGCTGCGGCAATGGCCACTGTATCGAGGTCGACCGGTGCTGCCGGCGAGGGGGCCGGTACTGCTGCCGGTGTGGACGTAAGCGCCACCGCCTCACGTACCGCTTCCGCGATCTGCACCGCGTCGCCCCGCGCGTGCACGTGCATGTACAGAATGCGCGGCGACTCCCGCATGACGTGGTGATGCACCGCCGTCTGTTCCACGCCGCCTTGCTGGAGACGTGACATCACACGGGGGAGCTCCTCCTCGGTCAGCACGAGGTCACCCATGGCCATCACGTCGGTGCCAGTGCCGGTGGCATGCATGGCAATCCATCCGCCCAAGGCCAACGCGGGGCGCAGCACCACATCGCCACGTGCGTCGCGGACGGTGACGCTGAGGTCCGAACGCGGGAAGTTGTAGCGATGCAGTTCGTCCCCCTGGATCACACCAGCCCGGCCCATCGTCGAGTCCACTGCCGGCCAATCCACCGTCGTGGTTTCGGAGGCCGATGGCACGGACGAGTCACCTGGCGTGGGTGGCGCCTCATCAACAGCGCCGCATCCGAGGGCCACGGCCGCGAGGGCTCCCGTGACCATCATAGCAGGCATACGAAGGCTTACAGGTGATGACACGATCATGAGACATGATCCTCGGAGGCGGGAACGGAAGGAGGCATCACAACGCCGCGAAGGGGCTGCGCATTAAGTTAATGCGCCGCCGTCGGCTCCTGTGCCTGCCGTCCTGCTCCCGCTACCATGACCCGCCTCTCGCACTCCATTCTCGGAGCGCTGCTTTCCTCGTTCGTCGTGTGTAGCACGGCTCGATCTGCCGCTGCGCAACTCCCCGTGCAGCCCGCCACGGCGGCCACTGCCGCCCCGCGCCCCACCTTGCGCACAGCACGCAAGACCGCGGCCATCAGGCTCGATGGCCGCCTCGATGAGCCTCTCTGGGCCACGGCCGATTCGATTGCCGATTTTGTGCAATTGGAGCCGGTGCAGGGTGGCCTGCCAACCGGACGCACCGTGGTACGCGTGCTCACCAATGCCGACGAAGTGGTGATTGGTATCCGGGCGGATGACCCCGAACCCTCGCGCATCGTGGCCTTCGCGCGCGAGCGGGACGCCTCGCTGAACAACGAGGATCACTTCAAGGTGGTCGTTGACACATATCGTGACGGGCGTTCCGGCTATGTGTTTGCCGTCAACGCCAACGGCGCCCGCTACGACGCGCTGGTCTCAAACCAAGGCGAGTCGGAAAACGCCAACTGGGATGCCGTTTGGGATGCCGCCGCGACCCGTACGGCGACTGGCTGGTCGGCGGAGTTTGTGATTCCGGTGCAGAGCCTGCAATTCGCCACGGGCCTCTCCACCTGGGGCTTCAATGTGCAGCGTCGCATACAGCGCCATCTGGAGAACATCCGTTGGGCCAGCCCCATCCGCGACATCAAGATCACGCAGACGTCGCGGGCCGGTGAGCTGACGGATTTGCCCGCTTTCAACTTGGGGACGGGCTTGAGCGTGCGCCCCTCGGTCACGGGCGGTTCCGGTGTACCCGCCCCACAGGCGCCACGTCGCGATGAACGGGACCTGAGCTTCGACATCACGCAGGCCATCGGGGCCAATACGCTGGCCTCTCTCACGGTCAACACCGACTTCGCTGAAACAGAGGTGGACTCGCGTCGCACCAATCTCACGCGCTTCCCCATCGTGTTTCCGGAGAAGCGCACATTTTTCCTGCAGGGTGCGGACATCTTCGACTTTGGTTCGGGGACGGGCGACGACATGCGGGCTTTCTTCAGTCGTCGCATCGGATTGCTCAATGGCAACGAGGTCCCCATTCGCGGCGGGCTCAAGGTCACGGGCCGCGGCAACGGCGCCAACGTCGGTGCGCTCGTGCTGCGCACAGGAGACATGAGTGGGCGGGCGTTTGCCGAGGGTACCAGCCCGCCGGGCACGGAGGCTACGCTTGGCGTGCTGCGCTACAAGCAGAATGTGCTGCGTGAGTCGGCCATTGGCGTGCTGGCCGCCTTCGGTGACCCGCTGGAGCGGGCGAACAGTTGGACTGCCGGTGTTGATGCCGTCTACCAGACCTCGCGTTTTCGCGGCAACAAGAATCTCGTGGCAGCCGCGTGGGCCATGCAGACCAATCGCGAGGGACTCGCCGGCGAGCGCTCAGCGTTTGACGCACGGCTGGCCTATCCCAACGACATCTGGGATCTCGGTCTTACGTTCAAGCGCCTCGGAGACGGCTTCGATCCGTCACTGGGCTTTGTGCCACGTCCGGCCGCGCAAATCATTCAACTGACGGCGAACTACATTCCCCGCCCCCGGCGGCGGATCATGGGGATGCGTGTGCGTCAGATGGTCAATGAGTTCCAGCCCCGTGTCGTCACGGATCTCAATGGCACGTGGGAGAGCTACCGGCTGTTCTTTGCGCCAATCAATTGGCGCCTCGAGAGCGGCGACCGGTTTGAGTTCAACTTCAACCCGACCGGTGAACGATTGGTGGCGCCGTTTGCCATCGCGCCCGGCGTCGCGATTCCGGCGGGTTCCTATCACTGGCATCGATTTCGCCTCGAAGGCGGACTGGCGCCCAAGCGGCGCTTCAGCGGACAACTGACCTGGTGGTTCGGGCCGTTCTATACGGGATATCTGGACGAGGTCATTCTGACCAGCGCCTGGAAGCCGTCGCCGCTGATCAACTTCGAGTTCAACATGACGCGCAACATCGGACGGCTGGCGCAGGGCAACTTTACACAAGATCTGTACGGCACGCGCATGCGGGTGAATGTGTCACCCAACCTGCAGTTCAACAGCTACGCGCAGTACGACAATCAGTCGGACACCTTCGGCGCCAACACGCGGTTACGGTGGACCTTCTCCCCGCTCGGCGACCTCTTCGTGGTGTACAACCACAATTTGCGCCATGACATCGACCCGGAGACCGGTCGCCCGTATGCGACCTCGGCCTTGAGTGACCCCACTCGACGCCTCGATCCGCGCTGGGGCTTTGCCTCCAATCAGTTGCTGGTGAAGGTGCAGTACGCGTTTCGGTACTGACCCCTTCCCCCGGCACCCAAATGGCAGTGTACATTACAGGCGTGTCTCGGCTCCGTTGGTCCCGTTGGACCGCTTTCCTTCTGGCGCTGGTTGCCTGCCTCACGTCGCCCGGTCTTGCCCTGGCGCACGGTGTCGCGCACGCCCATGCTGCCGAGGCGCATCACGAAGAGCGGCGCAACGGCGGTCACGAGCAGGTGGCGCAGCCCGAGCCCGACCACGCGCACGAGCTTGCTGGCCATCAAGGCCACGACGCCCCGGTGCCAGTGCACTCCGGAGACGACGTCCCGGTGCTGAGCGGCCCGGAACACGGTCACCAGCACGATCACGTCCGTGTGGAATCAGCCTCTGCCGTCCGCAGCGATACGCGTGACGGCATGGACGCGCCAGTAGTGAGTGCGCCGGTCGACGCGGCGCTTCCGTCGGAGACGCTCTCGTTGGCTCCGCCTACTCGCTGGGATGCCGCGGCGCTGGCGCGTCCCGCACCGGACTCGGGACCACCACCCACCCTGCGAGCCCCTCCGACCCGCTGACCTCGACACCGCGGTCGTGCGCCATCTGCGCACGTCTGCGCGGTGCGTCGGTGGTCGCGTCCAACGCGACCGTCCCCGAGGGACGCGGCTCGCGCATTCGGCCGGTGCCGCAACGCCTTCGGGAACGTCAGCCCCTCGTTCTCGTGGTCACGTCGTATCGTTGGCGCCGGTATCTGCCTGCCGCCGCCGTCTGCCTGCTGTGCGTCCCCTTGGCCGCGGTCACCGCGCAAGAGCGCGCTGAACGCGTCGCGGCGTTGGATTTGGAGCGTGCGCGCGCAGCGGCCCTCCGAATCGATCCCACCGTTCGTTCGGCGCGCGAGGCGGTTAGCAGGATGCTGAAAAAGCTG
>NZ_DLHL01000043.1 GCF_002483225.1 Gemmatimonas sp. UBA7669
TCAAGACAGCTGCTCGGATCCTCCGAACCTCACACCTTCTGTTCTCTCCAATCCTTGACGACGCTACGGCACCACCACCAATCCTGCCCGCCCACCGAACTCGTCGTCCACGGTTACCAGCCCGCGTGGCGCGCGCCAATCCCCGCCGTTGATGCGTACCGCCACCTTGTGTGTGCCGGAGGGCAGGGTGAGCACATGCGTGAAACCCGAGGGGCCGTAGCGCATACGCACGGGCGTCCATTCGTTCGTGCTGGTCGCCACTTCCACCACGGCGTCGGGCGCGGCGGTGATGCTGAGAGTCAATACACCACGTCCTTCGCGCCGCTGCAGTACCACTTCATCGCCACGCAGGTCGGGCACCACATCGGGAGAGAGTGAGCGCGCATCGGCAAAGCCGCGCGCTGCGCGCTGCACCCCCTGCACCCGCAACGGATTCCAGCGCAACGCGACGCCGGTATAGCGAGCCTGCGGTACCCCGCGCACCACGTCGGCCAATTGTTCACCGCCCTGCGCCATGAGCAGCAATGCGGGTGAAAGCTGCCATCCGGCGGTGATGCTGAAGCCATCGGCGCGACCAACGGTGGCGCCGGCACCCTGTCGCCAACTGCGCGAGGCGCTCAAGGACCAGCGCGACATGCGCCACGCGAGATCGACGCCGACATCGTCGAGGGTGTAAGCCGGCACTTCGCGCTCGAGCACGATGCCGGAGGCCTCCATGAGCATCCAGTCGTCGGTGAACGAGCGTTGACCGGACACGCCAAGTTGCCAGACACTGCGGCCGATCACGCGCTGCACGTCACTGCCGAGCGCGAAGGCATGACCACGCGTGGACATGAGGTAGCGATCGGTGCGGCCCACACCGGCGCTGCCGTGCAACGTGACCGGTCCGAGCAACACACTCTGCCGCGCGGCGGCACTGCGCGAGCCACTGGTGCTGCCAGGCCAGGCGAGGCCGTTGGTGGTGGACACCAGATCGAGATCCGTGCGCAGCCGTGTGGCCGGTGCGAACGAGGTGCGCAGCACCCACTGGGCGGCCGCGAGACTGTCGTCAGCCAGCGTGATGGCGCCCTCGGCGGCGATGGACCACCGCGAGCGGCCGTGCCACACGCCACCGCCCATGGTACCGGCATTGCGCAATGCACTACGCGGTTGCTGCACCCGTGCGCCGCCGGCATCGAGCCAGGCGAGCGTGCCTTGAGGAAGCAGCGGTTGCGCACGCGCGGGAGTCAGCGGTGCACACCATGGCGCGGCCAGCAGCGTCATCCTGGTGATGACGCGACTGACCGAGGAGGAGACCTTACTTGTTGCGCGGACGGGGCGGCACGTTTGCCGGAGCGAGTCCGTTGGACAAGCCGGCAGCCTGCGAATTGAGTAGAGACATGACACCCTTGGAGCGTAGCTCCATGGAGGCATCCGGCGCGAGTCCCGACGCGATATCGTTGCGCACCTCGACGCCCAGCGAGGCGAACTGGCCGCCGGTGGCGCCCTTGACCAGGAGCTCTCGAACGCGGCGGGTGGCGACGGTCTTGGACACCCCCGACTGGACCATTTCGGCCAGGACGCCGAGTGGAACGGTCAGTGGCTTGCCGGGCCAGAGCTTGCGCATATCCCGGAGCGTGGCCACCGGAATGCCGGCCTGCAGGGCGTCGGCCGCCGCCGCCAGTTCATCGTTGGAACGGGTGGGGGCCAGGGCCGATGCGGCGAGCGCCAGGCGATCGGCCAATGCCGACGTAGCGGTGCGGATGCGGTCCGGGGTGGCCTTCTTGGCCAGGCCTTCGCGCACCTTGGTTACCAGCGGGGCCGTGGGCAGGCCGCGGGCGGCCGCGTCGGCGATGATGGTGCGAAGGGCCGTGCGGGCGTCGTCGTCGCCGATGGCGTCGAAGGGCGTGGCGTCCTGCGCCAAGAGCACCGGCGAGGCAACGGGCAGGGCCGTGAGCGCCAGGCCGCTGAGCCATACCAGGCTGCGGCGGCGGAATGTCCGGGAAATCATGGGTCGGGTCCTCACGGATTCTGCACGATGATGACCGAACCCGGGCGACCGAAGTCGGCGTCGGTGGCCTCGGCGGCGCGCGGATCGGCCACCCAGGTCTCGCCATTCACCACGAAGGAGTAGACGTGGCGGCCGGGCGGGAGCGGTACGGTGACCGACCACACACCACGGTCGAGCACGAGTGGCGCGTTGCTCACGTCCCAGTCGTTGAAATCGCCGACGATGCTCACGCGACTGGCGGTGGGCACGTCCCGCGCGTCGAGCACGAACTGTGTGGGAATGCGGAGCGCGGACACATCGGCGCCGCCTTCGACGGTCTGCAACGTGGTGCGCATGGGGTCGGCCACGGGCACCGTGGCCTGACTGTCCGTCTGCACGGCCAGCGTGGGTGCTACCCCCACACTGGCGTTGGGGCTCATGATGACGCCGCGGGCCATGAAGCCCACGAGCAGTGCACCAGCGGCCAAAGACGCGCCGCGCGCCACCGGCGGCACCGAGAACTGCCACCACTCGGCCAGCGGTTCGAGGCGCGCCACGAAGCGCTGCCAGGGGGTGCGCTTGCGGTGCGCGACGGCGTTGAGAATGTCGGCGATGGCCCGACGATCGACCTCGGGCATGGGCGTGAGCACCGCGCGCACCTGGCGCAGCAGGCGATCATCGTCGGCGCCCGGTTCGAGACCGGGACCAAAAGGCGTCTGGTTATTCATGGATCGCTCCCTCACGGAGGCGCACACGCAGCGTATCGATGGCGCGCTTGACTCGCATGCGGAGAGTGGAGCCTTTGGCGCCCGTCACGATGGCCATCTCTTCGTAGTCCATGTCGTTCACGTGGCGGAGCAAAAAGGCTTCGCGTTGTTCAGGTGGCAGGGATGCCAGAGCAGCGTGGACGTCGCGCGCAAACCCGGCGTCGGGAATGTCCGCACTGTCCTCACTCGCAGCGTCGTACGGCAGGTCGCCGTACTCCAGCACTTCATGACGGCGCTTGCGCTTGGCCATGAGCGTGCGGCAACGGTTCCCGAGAATGCGGAAGAACCACGGATCGAAAGGCGCATCCTCGCGGAACCGTGCCAGGTTGTCATGCACGCGGATGAAGGCGTCCTGCACGGCCTCCTCCGCATCCTCCCGATGATGCAACATCTGCATCGCGAACCGCAGGGCGCGCGGATAGTAATGCTCCACCAGCCGGGCGAAACTGGTGCGATCGCCCTGCCGCGCCTGCATCAGCACGAGGTGAAGGGTTCCGGCGTCGAGGGGTTGCACGGGAGTAATGACAATTCAGCGGGAGATGGAGCCAGTGAAGCTTACAGACGGATCCGGGTCGTCTGCACGGCGCTTTCGGGACGCAGCGAGCCGTCGGCCTGACGCCGATAGGTCCACCACATCACGATCGCTTCGGTTGACTGCGCCGTATAGCCGCCGATCTGGCTGTACGGCACCTGAACACTCGCGCCCTGTACGAGTGTGGGGCACTGCGTGTTGCATGGCGGATACAGGGCGATCACCATCTGGTCCTTGTCCACGACCATGTAGCCCACCACCAGTTCGGTGGTGTTGCGCAGCGTGAGGGTGGGGCGCTGGGCCTTCACCTCGAGCGTGCCGGCCACAATCCCCTGGTTGGGAGACGGGGTGTCCGATTCGTCCGCGAGCACGTTGCCGGCGGGTGAGTCACTGCAGGCCGCCAGCAGTCCGAGAGCGGACAGGGCGGTCACGGCGCGCACGAGCCGGGTTGTGGTACGTCGCATGGTACAGGAACTCCGGGAAACAGGTGATTCGATCCGTGCCCTGCTGTACCTGCCCCGATCGGAGCGTGTCACAGCGGAGGGTCCACCTGGCCCCGGAATTTCGTGACGAAGCCGATTCGTCCCCCGTCTCCCCCTTGCCACATGTGGCGAAACCGCGCGCGGGGCGACGACGCCACCGTGGGGTGCTCCCCCTGTTAGTGTTCATGATTGACGCCCTCGACCGGTTCACCGACGTCCTCGGCGAACCCCTGCGCGACCACCAGCGCGGCTGTCTGGCCGCCTTTGCCGCGGACCCGCGTCCCTCCACCTGGGAAGACGCACACGGCATCGTGCTCAATGTGCACGGCATGACGCTGTGGCAGGCCTGGCTGGCCGTCGATTCGACCGCCCCGACCACCGGGCGTCACGTGACCATCGACCCCTGGGATCGGCTGATCGTGCTGGAGGAGTGGTCCCGCATTCCCGACACGGCCATGCTGGAGCGCCTTGTGGCCTTTGTGCTGGCGGAGACCCCCGCCTCGTAATTGGCGTCCCCGTTGGTGATGTGCCTGGCGTCGCCGTCTGCGAGGGCGACCGGCGCGCGCTAAGTTGCGCGCATGGTTTCGCCTTCCCCGTCTGCTGCGGCATCGGCCGCCACGTCCCCCCTTCGCATCACCGTGCTGCTCGGCGGCGTGTCCGCCGAACGCGATGTCTCGCTCTCGAGCGGCCTGCGCATTGCCGTGGCGCTGCGGGAGAAGGGCCATTCGGTGACCTGTTTCGACCCCGCCGAGGGCGTGCTGAGTCGGGAAACAGAGGCGGCGCTACTGGCCGCCGGTGTGGGCAGCGCGCCGCCGTCACTGGAGGCGCTGGCGGGCCTGGCCGCGCGATCCCTGTCGCCCTCACTGGGCACGCGCCCGGAAATCACCGGTGCCGACTGTGTGTTTCTGGCGCTACATGGCGGCCAGGGCGAGGACGGCACCATTCAGGCCCTGCTGGACATGGTCGGGGTGCCGTACACGGGCAGCGGGCACCTGGCGAGCGCGCTGGCCATGGACAAGCACCTGAGCAAGGTGGTGCTGCGCTCAGCCGGCGTGGCGACCGCCAACTGGCTGATGGCGCCTGCCGACGGTTCGGCGCTCGACCCCGATACGGTGGGCCGTCATCTCGACTGGCCGGTGGTGGTCAAGCCCAGCAAGCAGGGCAGCACGGTGGGGCTGTCCATTGTGCGCGAACCCGGCGAACTGGCGGCGGCGGTCGCGGAAGCATTCCGGTTCGACGACGAGGTGATGATCGAGCGCTTCGTGCCGGGCCAGGAGCTGACGGTGGGCATACTGGGCGACGCGGTGCTGCCGACGATCGAGATCCAGCCGGTCAAGGAGCTGTACGATTACGAGTGCAAGTACACGCCGGGCATGGCGCGGGAGTTCGTAGCCGAACTATCGGCGGAGGTGCAAGCCAAGCTGGCTGATCAGGCGCGCCGGGCTTTTTCGGCGCTCAAGCTGCGCGGTTATGCACGCATTGACTTCCGTCTGGATCCATCAGGCCAGCCCTGGTGTTTGGAAGCCAACACGTTGCCGGGGATGACGCCCACCAGTCTCATTCCGCAGGCCGCAGCGGCTGCCGGTGTCTTGTTTCCGGACCTCTGCGAACGCATCGTGCAGTTGGCCCTCGCTTCGTCGCATCACTCGCGCCCGTCCTGAGCGTCCCCACCGGGCGCCCGTTGCGGTGCCGGCACCGTCCCATCGCCATGGCGTACGTCACCTACGACGAGTTTGACTCTCCCCGCTCCCCGAGCGCCGTCTACTGGCTGATCGGGTTGTGCGTGGGCGTGTACTTCGTGCAGGCCACGCTGGTGGGCGACGCGAACATGGCCCGCTGGTTCGGCTATGCGTCGGGTGACGTGGCATCCGGCGCGATGTGGACGTTGGGCACCTACATGTTCGTGCACGGGGGCCTCATGCACCTGCTGCTCAACATGTGGACGCTGTGGCTGTTCGGTCCGCGTGTGGAAGCCGCATGGGGTGCGAGCACGTTCACGTGGTACTACCTGTGGTGCGGCCTCGGGGGCTGGGCCTTCCACGCCATGTTCCAGCAGGGCGGTGGTCTGCTCGTTGGCGCCTCGGCGGCCATCCTCGGTGTGGCGGTGGCCTATGCCTCGCGCTGGCCCGATGACGAAGTGCTGTTCTTCGGCGTGGTGCCCATGAAGGTGCGCTGGCTGGTGGTGTTCATGGCGCTCATCAACATCACCATGGCCGTGGTGAACGCGGGCAGCCTGGGCGGCACGGCTTACGCCGCGCACATCGGCGGCATGATTGCGGGTTGGGTGTACCTGCGCGCGCCGAGCGCGGGCAGTCTGGGCCGCTTCCGTAATCGCATTGCGCCGGCGCCCGACTATGGCGACGAGCCTCCGCGCGCGGTGCCCAAGTCGTCGGCCCGTCCGCGTGAGCGCGAGGTGGACGACATCGTAGCACAGAGCAAGGCCGCCATGGCCCGCACGCGCCCGCCGCAAACGGTGCCGAAGCCGCAGAGCGCGCCGGCGGCCGTGGTGCCGGAGCCAGCCACGGCCCTCGATGCGGTGTTGGACAAGATCGCGGCGGAAGGCATGGACAGTCTCACTCTGGCCGAGCGGAACTTGCTGGACGAGTGGTCGCGGCGACTGCGTGGCAACTGAGGTTGCCGGCCGCGCCGTGTCGTGGCCCCCATGTACGCCCTGCGGCCCCTGACGGGGCCGCGTTAGTTTTCAGCCATGCCCAAGCCTGAACTGCTGGAAACGTTCCCGAATCCCTACGCGGATCGGGCCTATGAGATCTACATGGAGACCGACGAGTTCACGTCGCTGTGCCCCCTGGGTGGCGTGGAGACGGACGCGGCGGAGCTCAAACTGCTGGAGGGTGGCGCGCCGGACTTTGCCACCATTCGCATCACGTACACGCCGGCCGCGAGCTGCCTCGAGCTCAAGAGCCTCAAGCTCTATTTCTGGAGCTTCCGCAACGACGGCATTTTCTACGAGCGCGTGGTGAATCGCATCCTCGACGATCTGGTGGCGGCTTGTCAGCCGCAGGCCATGACGGTGGTGGGTGACTTCAACGTGCGCGGTGGCCTCAAGAGCATCATCACGGCGAAGTACCAGGCGGCGTAAGTCGCTCGTGTCTGCACCGCTGTCGTATCAGGAGACACCACCGGGGCCACAGACGCCCCCGGTGGTGTCTGCGTATTGGCGTTTCGATGTGCACGCGTTGCCGCACGAGGGGTTTGTGCATCGCGTGTGGCCGGATGGCTGCGTGTCGCTGCTGGCCGTGTGCGTGCCGATTGGTGAGACGTGGCGTGTGGTGGCGACGGTAGTGCGTGGCATAACGCGCGCACCGCAGGATGTGCCGGTGCAGCCCGGCACGCGCTATGTGGGCATCCGCTTTCGTGCAGAGAGCGGCGCAGCGGTGCTGGGGGTGCCGGCGGCATCGCTGCGTGATGTGAGCCCCATGCTGACCGAGGTGGTGGGGGCATCCGCCGACAGTCTCGCGCGCGCGGTGGAGGCGGCGCTGCCGCAGGGCGACGCCGCGGTGCATGCCGCATTCGATGGCTGGGTGGCCGCGCAAACCGCGCGTGTGCTCGCGCGCCGGTCTGCATCGCGCGGTCTGGTGGATGACGCGGTGGCGCGTCCGGTGGATCATCTCGTCACGAGCAGCGGACAGGCGCCCATGACTGACGTGGCGGCGGCGTCCGGCGTGGCGCTTCGCACGTTGCAGCGCCGCTTCGTGCTGGCTGTGGGGCTGACGGCCAAGCAGTTCGCGCAGCTGAGGCGGGCGCGGGCCATGCTGCGTCGCACGATCGATGACGCGCTGGACGAGCGTGTGGGCTGGTCCGGCGTGGCGGCGGAGTCGGGTTACGCCGATCAGGCGCATCTGGCGCGTGAGGTGCGGCAATACGCGCAGTTGTCACCCACGGCGCTCAAGGCCTGGTTGTCGCAGATCGCGCACGAACTGGTGGAGTGACGCGACGGGCGTCCGCCTTCGTGTTCGCACATGGGTTCCTCACATTGGCGTGATTGTTCAAGACGGAGTGCACCGCCCAAGGCAGACTGGTGCTGAGGACATTCACCTTTGGCCGGAGCAGGCGATGATGCGGCGGATAACGAAGCGGTTGGCGAATCGGATGGCAGCGGCGATTCTGAGTCTGGCAATGGGCTCGGCCCTTGAAGCACAGGGCGATCCGCGTGGGGCGGATCCGCGGATGGCGGCGCAGAAGCAGGCGCAGGACGGCATGGCGCGCTTCGCGTGGCTGGTGGGTGAGTGGGAGGGGCCGGCCACAGTGTCGGCGGCTGGGCGCAACATGACGCTGACGCAGCGGGAAACGGTGCAGTGGTCGGCCAACAACACGGTGCTGCTCATTCAGGGCCGCGGCTCCATGCGCATGGGCCAGGAGGGTCCCGAGCGGCCGGTGTTCGCGGCGGCGGGCCTGCTGACCTTCGATGCCATCACCGGCAAGCACTTGTTCTTTTCTGCCAGCGGTACCGGGCAGGCCCAGCAGTTTGGCATCGAACTACATGGGGCCGACGGCATGATCTGGGGCTTTGACGCGCCGGATGGCAGCCGTACGCGCTACACCATTTCCCGGACCCCAACTGGGGCTTGGCGGGAGGTGGGCGAGGTCTCGACTGACGGCGGCAAGAGCTGGCGGCAGACGCTGGAGTTTACGCTGACGCGTAAGCCGTAGAGACCATACTCTGACGGGACGCCTCATTTGGCGCTACTGTGGAAGTCCACTTTCACGAGGACCGCATGGCGAGGCATTTCCGCGGGGTGGTGTGCGGGTTGGGTTTCCTGGCGTCGATGAGCGCGGTGAGTGCCGGCTCGTTGTCCGCCCAGCAGGTGCAGCACAAGACCGGGGGCAACGAGGGCAAGCGTCCCATCGGCTGGCAGGTGCGCTACGACAAGGGCGAGCACGCCGGCCATGGGGCCGACTCGATCAGCTTTGTGCAAATGACGCCCGGCTTTCACGCCACGACCGGTGGGTCGGCCGCCATTCTCTGGCACCCGGACAGCAGTGTGCGTGGGGATTTTTCGGTGGAGAGCACGATCTTTCTGTTCCCCACCAAGGGCCGCGATCGCGAGGGCTACGGGCTCTTGATTGGCGGCGCCGATCTGGGCGGGGCGGGGCAGCGCTACACCTACTTTCTGCTGCGCAACGACGGGCGCTTCCTGGTGAAGCAGCGTCGCGGGGAGCAGACCGTTTCGCTGACGGAGTGGACGCCGCTGCCGGCCATTGCGCTGCAGCAGGGTGAGGACGCGGTGAAGAATGTGCTGCGTGTGGAGGCCAAGGGCGCCACGGTGCGATTCCTCGTGAACGGGGCAGAGGCTGCCGCGCTGCCGCGCTCGAAGGTGGAGCCCGACGGGGTATTCGGCGTCCGGATGAATCACGCCATCAACGCCCACGTGTCGAGCGTGGCGCGGGCCAAATAGGCGGCCACGCAGCGAAGTCGGGCAACCGCCAGTTCCCTTTGGGCTGGGGGCGGATATATTGCGGGACTCCGGGTTCGCCGCTCTCGTGGCGGGTCCGGCTCGGCTAGGTAGCTCAGTTGGTAGAGCAGCGGACTGAAAATCCGCGTGTCGGCGGTTCGATTCCGTCCCTAGCCACTGAAATAGCGAGCGGCGCCCTGACTGTGGTCGGGGCGCCGTTTTGCGTTACCGGGTTGGCCAGCGCGCCGGCGAGACACACCGTTGGCAGCGAGCTGCCAGGGCCTCGATGGTGTCGGACTCACTCTTGCCTATCATAATAACCGCAAAGTGTTCTTTGGGTTATGTATCTGATAATAACCAGACTTCTTGTCTTGGTTATCATATCAATGATAACCTCTGGTATGTCAATTGGTTATTATGGGGAGTACCACAACCCTTCCCAGTCGTCACCGTGACCGATTCCTACCTCATTTCGAGTCCATGGACTCCATTCGGTCTGTCGGATGACCCGTTCTTTCAGGCGGCGCTCGATCCTGCCGACAGCTCAAGGTCCACGCACCCGATCAGCCTCTTCGTTGGCCGAACTGCTGAACTCCGACTGATCGGCAGTCAGGTGGTCGGAGCGTCCAGCTCCCGAGCCATTCTCACCGGCGGTCCTGGCGTGGGAAAGACGAGCCTGGTCAATCGACTCAAAGCCTCCTTGGCTGGCCAGGGCGTCCTCACCCACGCGGCGCCGGTGCGCGTGGTCAGTGGCATGACGCCTCGGCACTTCGAGGCCGAGGTGCTTCGGGTCCTGCTGCAAATGCGCGCTGGAGAGCAAGCAGCCACGTCGTCCATTCCTCACGCACCCGCCACATCCTCCCGTGCGAGTGAGCAGGCCGAGGACGACGCATTCTGGCGTCGCGTCGGACGCCTGATCATGGGAGAAGACAGCGTCGCTGGTGGTGTGTCATTGGGCGGCTTTGGTGTCCAGTCCCAGGCCGTTCGCATTCCGGCGGAGGTGCAGCACACGGCACTGACTACGGAGGTGACGGAGGCATTCCGTCGCCTGTCCCGCAACGGCACGCGCCGCCTGCTGCTTCACGTCAACAACCTGGAGAATCTCTCCACCACGGCTGCACAGGCGGCCGCGAACCTCATGCAGCAGGTGCGCGATACCCTGCTCGCGGACTTCGCGCATTGGGTGTTTGTGGGGGCCACCGGAATTGAACGGACCGTCTTCGGTGGCTCCACGCAGGTCAGCAGCATCATTCCGCTCACGGTGCATCTGCCTCCGCTGGCGCCTGCTGACGTGGCTGACCTGCTGAGGCGCCGATACGCGCATCTGCGCTCCGGCCTCCGCTTCACGCCGCCAGTGGATCCGCAGGTGGCGGCTGCGTTGTACGAACGTTTTCGCGGCGATCTGCGCGGCTTTCTGAACCTCCTGGCCCTGGCGGTGCAGCAGCACGCCATCAGCGCGCCGGGACGCACGGTGAGCGCCGGCGATATCATCGCGCATGTCGCCGCCCGCTATCAGGCCAGCGTTGTTCCGCATCGCTTGTCGGCCGAAGACTTCACCCATCTCGTGCGTGTGGTTGGCGGACAGCCGTGGCCAACGGAATTCCGTGTTACCGATGTGGCGGCGCGCGCCGCCGGTGCCCTGACACAGGCTGGCGCGAGCAAGGCCGTGAAGCGTCTGTTGCTTTCAGGTGTGATAGCGGAGCACCGGCGCGACGGGCGCAGCGTGTACTATCAGGTGGCGGACGGCGCGGTCAGCGTGGCGTTGGCGCAGACCTGAGTCGCCGGCGCCGCACGACGGATCTACGCCCTTACGGCCTTCGTCATGCCGAAGCAACGCAAAAATGCGCAAGGCGAATCAAGCGGCCGTTTGGCACTCCTGACAGCTTCACCGCATGAAGCCGGACACGTACGCCTTTTACCTGAGCGCGGTGACGCGGGTGTTGCGTCACCTGACCACGCAGCTGGATAGCGCCCCCGATCTCGCTGCACTGGCCGCTCTCGCACATCTGTCGCCCTTTCACTTTCACCGCGTGTTCCGCGGCATGGTGGGCGAGACGCCACTGGAGCTGCTGCGTCGCCTGCGGTTGGAGCGTGCCGCGCACCTGCTGCAGAGTACCGAGGTCGCGGTAACGCAGGTGGCGTTTGGTGCCGGCTTCGAAACCCACGAAGCGTTCACGCGGGCCTTCCGCACGGCCTTTGGTGAAGCGCCATCGGCGTTCCGGCAGAACCCGCGTGCACGTGCACATCTGACCGCGCCGAGCGGTCTTCACTTCGACACCGCCGACATCACGACCGTGTTCATCCCCCGCAATACGGGAGGTCAATTCATGGACGTTCACATCGAGCATCTTCCCCCGCTGCGCCTCGCGACCGTGGTGCACACGGGCCCCTTCAATCAGATCGGTGCGGCGTTCGAGCGGCTTGGGGCACTTGCGGGTCGCGCGGGCCTGTTCACGCACCCCGGCGCCCTCATGGTGGCCACCTACGACGACGACCCGGAAGGCAAGGCGGCCGAGGAGCTGCGCTCACGGGCGGGTATTTCCATTCCCGAAGGCATTGCCATGCCCGAGGGATTGGAGGAACAGCGCATTGCCGGTGGCGACTACGCGTGTCACACGCACATGGGCGGATACGAGACGCTGGGCGATGTATGGTCGCGATTCATGGGTGAGGCGCTGCCGTCCAGCGGTCATGCGTTGGCAGAAGGCCCGGCGCTCGAGATCTACCGCACGGACATGCGCACTACCCCCAAGGCGGAGTGGCGCACCGACCTGCTCGTACCGGTTGGTTGAATCCGGTTCGGTGCATCCGCATCGCTGAATCCGGTGTGCTGATGTCGGTGCGCTGAGAGCAGCTATTTGGTGACCGGTGTGTGCCGCCAGACCAGGCGCGCACCGGTGGCCGGGTCAAAGCCGGCCTCCAGCGTGCTCACGGCAGCCGGGGTACTGAGCGAGACACCGCGTCCAAGTTCGGCGTACCAGCGTGCTGTGACCAGGTCTGTCACGGCGGCCACATCCCGCACGCTGCTGAACAGACGCAGGGGCCCGGATGCGGTGAGGTTGAGCTGGGTCCAGGTGGCGCTGTGATCGTCGAGGAGTTGCAGGGAGTCGGACGTTGCCGCGCGCGCAAAACCCATGTCACCACCCACGACATAGCTGCGCGCTTTGGTGGCCCGTGGTATGACCCAGGCCTCGAGTGCAGGCGTGGCAATGGGCACCACGGAGAACGGACGCTTCTTTGTGGTCCAACTGCGGTTCACCTGCCGGTGCACGTCGCGCGCGAGATGAAAGGCCGCCGCGATGGCGGTGGTGTCCACGGCATCGGTGTACGCGGGCCTCGCGCCATCGAGACGGACCAGGCCGAGCCGCTGTACACGCGCAAAACTGCTGTCGATATCGAACACGCCACCGATGGGCACCCCGTCCGACGTGCGGCTGCAGTGGATGGCCCGTGGGGCGCGGGCTGCGGGGCCAAAGCGTCCCTCGGCACGCAGCCGAGCCACGGTGGCGGTGCACTGCATCCAGTACACGATGGCGCGCGCGCGCACGTCGTTGCGGGCAAACCGGGCGTGAAAGTCTGCGCTCATGCCGTCTGCGGGCGTCGGCGCTGCGGTATCGACGGCGACCTGTACCGGCGAGACGTCGGGTACGGGCACCTCTGCCACAGGCGGCGCACCCGCGCAGGCCGACCCGAGGCCTGCAGCCAGCAGGGCCGAGACAGCGATGAGCAGACGGCGGACCATGCGGGAGCGGGGGGAAGCCGGGGGCAGCGAATCGGTCATGCTGCAAACTCGTCGCCCGCACGCATGGACGCCATGCCGCGTGCCGCACACGTTTACGGCATGATCCCCTCACACGCTGCGACTCTCGCTCCTGGCTATCACCTGGTGCCCGCCGGCCACGTGGCGAGCGTGGTGACGCGACTGGAGATGTGCGAGCGCCCGGCCACAGGGGCGCCGACCTCACCATCTCCTGCGCCGGTGCTGCGCCGACTGCGCGGTGCATCGCTCCCTGAATACCGCCGTCTGTTCGCCGAGGTGGGCGCGCCCTGGCTCTGGTTCTCGCGGTTGGCCATGGACGATGACACGCTGCGTGCGATTCTCGATGACGAAGCGGTGCATGCACTGGCGGTTGCCACGCAGCAGGCGAACGAGCCGCCCTCACCTGCCTTGGGCCTGCTCGAACTCGACTTTCGCGTGCCTGGTCAGTGTGAACTGGCCTTCCTTGGTGTCACGCCGAACCTGGTTGGGCGCGGACTGGGCCAGTGGCTGATGTCACAGGCGTTGCAGATGGCCTGGAGCATGCCCGGCATGACGCGCGTACACGTGCACACCTGCACGCTCGATCATCCGTCGGCGCTGCGCTTTTACCTGCGCGCGGGGTTCACGGCCGTGGGGCGCGCCATTGAGGTCGCGCCGGATCCGCGCGTGCTGGGACTGCTGCCGGTGGATGCCGCACCCGACGTGCCCCTGATCACCGTCTGACCGCTGTCGTTGTCGATCCCGGACTTGCAGAGAATGGGCCGCGCCTGCTCCACGGCTTTGCGCATCTCCTCGAACGCCGTGACGATCTCGCTGACGTTCTGGTCGCTCCCCAATCCGCTGTCTATGGCCTGCGCTGCGAGTTGCAGTGTCGTCTCCGACTGCTCGAGGTCGGCGCAGGAACGCGTGCGGCTAGCCACCACCAGGTGATTGCGCGCGAGCTGTAGTGAAGCGGCCGCCACATAGGCGCGCGAATCGGCGCGGGACGCGATGGTATCGGCCAATACGACCAGCGCGACCCCCGCTTCCTGTTCGCGGCGCACGGAGTCGCCGCTGCTTCGCAGCAGGCCCAGGCCACGTGCAATGGCATAGCTGCGCAGCATCTCCGCCGCATCGGCGGTGCGGGGTGCACGACGCAGCACCGATACCGCGCTGTCCACTGCGTGCTCTTCGAGATAGTACTCGGCCAGCGCAAGGTAGGGCTGGAACAATGCGCTGTCGCGGCGCAGTGCTTCACGCGTGGCGCGAATGGCTTCTCCGCGATTGCCGCTGCGTCGCGCGTTGCTGGCCACCAGGAGCGGGAACTCCGGCGCTGATGGGAATCGTGCGAGGGCGCGAGGCAGCGCGACGGTCTGTTCGCCGTTCAGGATCTGCACGTACTGCAGGTACAGCCGCGCGTCGCCGGGAAAGCGGCGCACGTTGCGCACCACCAATTCAAGCGAGGCCAACGAGTCGTGCGTCTGTCTGAGCGATTCCACGTAGCGCGTGGCGTAACTCGAGTCGGTACGAAAGACTTCGTCTTCGTTTTCGAGTGAGTCGCCAATGATGGCCGCGTCCTTCCAGTTGCCGAGTGAGGCGTGGGCACGAAACGAGAGACGACGCAGCGATGCGTTGGGTCCGGTGCGCCGCAGCAGCGTACGTGCGTTGTCGAGCGATTCCTGTGCCTGGCCCATGCGCAGCAATCCTTCCACGGCAATGATGCCGACGGGAATGCTGTCGCCGTGTGTGGTGTAGACGCGCGCCCACTGGCTGGCGGCCGGCAGCCGGCGCCCCAGTGTTTCGAGGGCCTGCGCACGCGCGACGTTGGCAATGACGTTGGCGGAGTCACGCGCCAGCACGGCGTCGGCCACCTGCAGCACGGAGTCCGCGCCGGTGCGTCCATCGAGCAACGCGGAAATGAGGCAGCTTCGTGCGATGGTGGCATCACCATAGGCGCGCACGGCGCGTTCGGCTTCGCGCGCCGCCGTCGCGCGATCACCGCCGGCGAGCGCATTCTCGCAGCGCCTGAGTGGTATGAGTTGGGCGCGGGCACGCAGCACTTCGCTCACCACGGCTTCGCCGGCTGCACGGGCGCTGATGGCTCGCACCACGGGAAGCGGCTGCGCAATGTGCCAATTGCGGAGACGGGCCAGGCGCGCGCGTACCACCCATTTGCCGCCTTCCCGCACCACGGTGCCGGTAATGGTTTCGTCGGCGCGCAACTTGGTGGCCACCAGGCGCAGCTCGGTGTCGTTGAGCACCGTGCTGCGCGCATAGTCCGACTGCTTGAGCAGCAGATTGAGATGATAGGCGCCGAGCACTTCGGCTTCGCGTTTGTTGAGCCGATCTCCCAGACGATCGCGAACGGCATCGGCGATGTCCCGGCCAACGTTGCGCGCGTCTTCGCCGGCCACGCTGTCGCTGACAAATGGGACAACGAGCACCTGCTGGCGCACGAATTCCTGAGCCTTGAGCGCGTGCGGTGCGAGAACACTCACACCCAGCAGGCCCGACACAGCCAACAGGTGGCGAAGGTGGCGAAACCGGTGCGACATATCCCGAATGTAACGCGAGCGGTGCGCCCGTCGCTGAGAGGGGACACGCCGGACCGTCGACACGACGTCGACCACGCGGCGATTCGTCCCATTCAACCGTGTCGCGACGCCGCGGCACTGAGGTGCATATGCGCAGTCTCCGCTCTTCGTCCCCTGTGAACGGCCTTGTGTCCCCGACCGATGCGCGTGGTGTGTTTCGCGTGCGCCGTGCCATGCAGTTGCTGTGGTGTACAGTGCTGCTCGCGCCGGCGCTGGTGAGCTCGCGTGCCGAGGCCCAGTCGTATCGTCAGGTCTCCGGGCGGGTGTATCTCAACGGGACCGTCGCTTGCCAGGTTACGTCGGCCGGCCCGATCGAGAGGTCGTGCACCGGCGCCGGCACGGCGGGTACCGTGCGCGGCTCGGTGGGCAATGATGGGTTGCTGCACGCCGAAGCGCGGGTGACCGACCAGCGCTACCAGGCAGAAGACGAAGTCGACGCGTGGGCGCAGGCCATGCTGTACGATCGACTGACCTTCGAGGGTCAGGTTGTGCCGACGTCCGTTCGTCTTTCGCTGTTTCTGCATGGCGGCGTGACGGGCAGTAATACGTCATACGGTGCGTTGTCGGTGTATCACGGCGGCTCGGAGCCGGTACACACCATCTCGATTGACGGCTCGGCGCCCACGGGTGGCATTGGCTGGGGCTTCCCGGCGGCGCCCACGCTGCGGGTGGAGCGCACCACCTTCACCATGACCGTGGAGAACGGGCGTGTGGACTTCGGCATCGCCCTCAGGGCCCGCGCGCATCTGCCACTGCCCACCTACGACGAGGATCGCACCAACTGCGGGATCTACGACTGTGTGGGTCGCGGCGCGCGCGCGGACTTTCTCAACACGGCGGGTGTGGAGCTCATTGAAGGGCTGGATGCGGACGGCAATGTGATCAGCAGTGGTTTCGTTGTTCGCAGCGCGGCGAATGTGCAGTACGCGGTGTTCGGCAATGCGCCGGTGCCGGTGCCAGAACCGTCGTCGGCCATTCTGCTCTTCGTGGCGGCGGCGGTGGGTGCCATGCGTCTGCGGCGTGCACGGGCCTGAGGTTTGAGGACGGCAGAGCCTGCTCGGCAGAGCCTGCACGGCGGTCCGGTCACCGATAGCTTCAGGGCATGAGCGGACCTACGGAGATCTACAAGCGCTTCACGGTGGAGGCGGCGCACCGCCTCCCCAACGTGCCGCCGGGACACAAGTGTGCCCGGTTGCACGGTCATTCGTTCGGGATCGAGTTGCGTGTGCGTGGTGCGCTCCATCCCGAGCTGGGCTGGGTGCAGGACTTCGCTGACATCAAGGCGATCTTCAAGCCGATCTATGAGCAGCTGGATCATCACTACCTGAACGACATCCCCGGGCTCGAGAATCCGACCAGCGAACGTCTCGCGGTCTGGATCTGGGACCGTCTCAAACCACAGCTTCCCGACCTGAGTGCGGTGATTGTGCAGGAGACCTGCACGTCGGGCTGTGAGTACCGGGGGTGAAGCAGGGGGACCTCCGCCGGTCCCGTTCAGGCGGCGCGAGTTGATGAGCTGACGCGGTGACGGGGCAGGGTCGGGTACGGCGGAAGTCCTTGAATGATCGCGAGTTCTCATTAGCTTGAATGGATGTCTCAGTTCTCAGGCAGCCGCCACCTTCCAGCGTTCTCAGGCAAGACCCTGAGACGGGTGGCGCTCGTGCCTTTGCTGCTGGGCCTCGGACCGGTGCTGTCGTTGGATTGGCGGACGCTGTGGAGCGCGGGGGAGTTGCGCGGGACAGCCTCACTCGGCGCGCAGGAGGCGCCGCACGGTGATCGCCGGCATCTGCATGGAATTGTCGAAGACTCGATCTCCGGTCGTCCGCTTCGTGATGCCGAGGTGACCGTGGAGTGGACGGCCGAAGCGAAGGCGCGGATGTCACGCAGCCGCACCGATGGCAACGGCCGATTCGACTTTCGTGATTTGCCCGCGAGTCGCGTGCGCATTCGTGTGCGAGCCCTGGGGTTTGCTCCATGGACCGAGGTGGTGGACCTGACTCAGGCCGACCGTCTGCTGACGGTGCACCTCAGTGTGGCGACCACGGTGCTGCAGGAAGTGGCAGTGCGCGCGGACACGCTGGCGGAGCGTCTCGGGCGCGTGGCGGCGACGTCCACGCTTGATGCGGCCGCGCTGGCCAGCACGCGTGGGCAGACGCTGGGTGAGACGATCAAGAATCTGCCGGGTGTAGCCGTGGTGCAGTTCGGGCCGAGCATTGCGAAGCCGGTCATCCGCGGGCTCAACTCGCAACGCGTGCTGGTGATGAATGGCGGCCTGCGACAGGAAGATCAGCAGTGGGGCACCGAGCATGCTCCGAACATCGACAGCTTCAACGCGGATGCCGTGACGGTGGTCCGCGGCGCCGCCACGGTGCTGTACGGACCCGACGCGCTTGGTGGCGTGGTACGTGTGGATCACGCGGCCCTGCCTGACACGGGACATCTGCGTGGCAATGTGGCGCTCAACACCTTCAGCAACAGTCGCCAGGGTGCGCTGTCCGTGGGTCTCGAAGGTGCCGATCTCTCGCTGCCGCGCATCGGTACGACCGGCTATCGGTTGCGTCTCACCACGCGCATGGCCGGCAACGGCGCGGCGCCCGATTACTACCTGAGCAATACAGGCTTCCGCGAACTCAATGGCAGTCTCGCGCTCGGGGTACGTCGCGTGTGGGGACGCAGCGAGCTGTCACTCAGCCGATTCTCCACGGAGCTGGGTGTGCTGCGGCAGGCGCATGTGGGCAATCTCGAGGATCTCGAGCGCGCGATGCGCACCGAGCCGCGGGATTCGGCATTCTCGTATGCCATTGGCCGCCCGAGTCAGCGTGTGGCGCACACCACGCTGCGTTCGCGAACGGTATTTGCATTGCCCGGTGATCAGGAGCTCGAGCTGGTGTACGGACTCCAGTACAATCACCGCCGCGAGTATGACAATAACGGCCCGCTGCGCTTTCGCAACGAGCCCGCGTTCAATCTCAAGCTGTTCACCAACTCGCTCGATCTGCGGTGGACACATGCGCGCTGGCATGGCTGGCGCGGAACGGTGGGAACGAGTGCGGTGGCGCAGGGCAATCAGACATTGGGTAAGGCCTTTCTGATTCCCGGCTACGATCTCTGGCAGGGCGCGCTCTATGCGCAGGAAGAATTGGGTCTCGGCCGGTTCTCGCTGCTCACCGGTCTGCGCGGCGACATGATTTCGCAGACGACGCTGGCCTACGCTGATGCCGGAATTCGCAGTCCTGCCGGCACCAAGTCCTGGCGAAACGTTTCGGGCTCACTCGGCGCGGCATACTTGCTGCGCGATGGGCTCGATGTATCACTGCGTGTCGCGCGTGCGTGGCGTCCACCGACCGTGAACGAGCGCTATGCGCAGGGCGTGCACCACGGTACGGCGCAATACGAGCTGGGCGATGCGTCGCTCAGTGCGGAAGTGAGCGGGGGCGTAGAGGCGAGTCTGCGTCACCGCGGAACGCGTTGGCAGGCAGACGTGGCCGCGTATGCCAACACCATTGACGGTTTCATCTATCTGCAGCCGTCGGAACCGGTGTTCACACTGCGGGGCACGTTTCCCGGCTATCGCTATGCGCAGGCGCCGGCGCGCCTTCGTGGTCTCGAGCTGAGCAGCAGCTACCTGCCACACGCCCGTCTGCAACTTTCGGCCAATGGGACGCTGGTGCGCGGGCACAATCGCGACACGCGAGAGCCGCTGTTCGATATGCCAGCCGATCGTGTGAACCTGTCGGCGCGGTGGCTTGGCACACGCTCGCTGCTCGGCACGTGGCATCTCGGCGTGGGCACACTGCTGGTGCGACAGCAGGACGGGGTGCCCTCGGGCACGGTGTATACGCTGCCGACGGCGGGCTACGCGCTGTTGTCGCTCGACGCGGGCGCAACCGGCGTAATGCTGTTTGGTCAGGCGACTACCGTGTCGCTGAGTGTGAACAACGCGCTCGACACGCGATACCGTGACTATCTGAGTCGGTATCGGCTGTTTGTGAACGATGCGGGCCGCGATGTGGTGTTGCGGATCACCATGCCGTTCTGACTGCTCGAAGGCTGTGGGGTACCACCGCCGACATGCCGTCCCGCGTGTCACTCGATGAGGGCGAGTGCGCACGCTGTCATCCCACCCTCGCACGATGGAGTGCAGTCCCGTGACAAACAGCCAGTCCATGCGCCGCCTGGTGGCGTACAGCGGTTTTGGTCTCGTCGGCCTCGGACTCGCGGCCTGTGGTGAATCGAGCACGGCGCCCGGTGGCGAGCAGGAAGTCATCTCGCGCGTGACGCTCACGCTGACCCCGGCCAATGGCGGTGCACCGCTCACCGCGTTCATCGAAGACGCCGACGGCAACGGTCCAGGCGCGCCGAGCGCCCAGGTGGGCGCGTTGGCGCTGGTGCGTGGTGCCAGCTACACGGGCACGGTGAAGTTCGAGAACCGTCTGGTGAATCCGCCGGAAGACATCACGGAGGAAGTGGAGGAAGAGGCCAACGAGCACCGGGTGTACTACACGGTGACTGGCAGCGGCGTGACGATCACGACCACGGACCGCGACCCGCAGGGTCGCCCGCTTGGTCTGGCGTTCACCAAGGCGGTGGGCGCTACATCCGCGGCCGGTACGACCCGCGTGGTGCTCTGCCATTACGACGACGCACCGAAGAACGGTTCGAGCACGTCGTGCCAGGGTGAGACGGATATCGACGTGACGTTCAACTTCACGATCGCGAATTAGTTGCAACCCATTACTCGACACCTGAACACACAACTCGAAACTGATCAGTTCCGGGTTGTGTGTTCTGGTTTCGGGTTGTGTGTTCTCAACAGGGCGTCTAGCCGCCGATCAGCACGGTTGGTGCGCCGGCGACAATGGTGCCGCCGTGCGCGGTGGAATCACCGAGGCGTGCGGCGGGCATGTTGGAGAGCAGCACCGTAGCCGAGCCCTTGATGACGACGTCGGGCGGACCGACACACACGCAAGTGCTGCTGAGTGTGGCCGATGGCATGACACAGATGATGACCGTGGGGGCACCTGGTGAGACGATCGGGCCACCCACGTGGGGAATGGGCGGAACACCGGGTGTCTGCATGGGGCAGACGTGCATGTCGGTGATGCGCGCGGCGGGCATGCTCATGGCCTATTTCCCCCGTGCGGCAGGCGCGGTGGCCTGCGCGTAGTCGTGCGCGAGTCGTTGGTGGGTGTCGTGCGCCAACTGCAGGGCCGCATCCCAGCCGCCGAGGCGTTTGACGATCTCAAGCCCCTGCGCCGCGAAGGCGGCCATGGTGACCTCGACCTGATCGGGTTCACTGTTGGCTGCTGCCGCCATGAGAATGGCACCAGATATGAGTGGCAGCGCGGCACCGGGTGGTGGCGGAACGGGCGGAACGTTTGCTGGTGCCACCGTCGTGCCGCTCAGAAAAACGGCTGCGGCCACCATGCCCACCGGTGTGTCGAGACCTGCAGCGTTGCCAGTGTCCCACGCGTTGCGGCGGGCGTCGTCATCAGGCCGAACAATCCACTGCTCAACGGCCGCCAATGCCGTGTGTACCGCTGCAGTTGCCGCCTTGCCACCGACCACCTGTGTGGCATAACGCGCGGACACCCATGCCCACCAGATGCTTTCGCGTGCGGGCAGCACGCTGGCGATGAGGCGAATGACAGACGTGTGCAAGCCTTTCGCCGACCAGGTGGTCTGCAGGGCTTCGAGTGGTTGACGCGGGTCGAGCAGGGCCAACGCGTCATCATCGGGCGCCGCGCGCTCGAGCAGCCAGCGCAGGAGCGGCGGACAGGCAGCGAGCGGATCGGGAGCGATGACCGGAGGAGTCGTCATGGTCGGCGCCTCAGTTGATCATGGTGATGCCGCCCTTGATCATGACCATCGCATCGCCGTTCACCTGCGTCATGGGCGCCTTGATTTGGGCCATGGCCTGCCCTTCGATCTTGATCATGGGCGCCTTGATGGTGACGCCGGACATGTCGATGATGATGCTGCTGCCGCCCACCTTGAGCTCGATCTTCATGGCCGATGTGACGGTCATCGCCGACCCGTCCACCTTGATCTCGTACTTGCCCCCGATCGTGTCCTTGGCGTCGGCCCCGACCGTCTCGGTGCGCTTGCTGCCCACCGACGTTTCCTGATTGGAGCCGACTGTGATGGAGGCATTGCTGCCGACTGTTAGTTCGAGGTTGCTGCCCACCGTCGTGGTGTCGTTCTCCCCGATGTCGGTGGTCTGATCCTTGCCGATGCTGACGGTGTGGTTCTCACCGATCGTGACCATCTGGTTCTTGGCCACGGAGATCTCCCGATCGTTGTCGGCAACCGTGATCGTCTGCTTGCCCTTTTCGATCGTGTGCGTGTCGACGCCTTCCTTCACCGTGCGCACGTCGTCGTTCGTGATCGTGGTCGTGCGATTGTGTCTGACGTCACGCGTCTCGTCGTTCTTGACGAGCGTGGTGAGATCCTTCTCCGCCTGCACGTAGACGAGCTCTTCGCCCTTCTTGTCCTCGAAGCGCAGCTCGTTGAAGTTGTCGGCGCCGCCCTTGAGCGTGCTCTTGGTGCGCACGCCGCTCTGCGTCTTGTTGTCGGGTAGTTTCCACGGTGGCAGGTTGGCTCCGTTGTAGAGACTGCCCACCACCACGGGATTGTCGGGATCACCGTCGAGAAAATCGACGATGACCTCGTGGCCGATGCGTGGCAGGAACACGGCGCCGAAGTTCTGGCCCGCAAAGGGTTGCGCCACGCGGATCCAGCAGGAGCGATCGAGCTTCCTGGAGTCGTCGAGGTCCCACTTGAAGACCACCTGCACCCGACCGTGCTTGTCGGTGTAGATCTCCTCGCCCTCGGGGCCCACCACCGTGCCCACGTGTGAGCCAGCCACGCGCGGCCAGGGCGTGCGTCGTGGCGGACGGTACGGCGTGCCGGCGGGAATGGCCTCGAAGCTGTTCTCGTAGCTGGCCTGCCCGCCACCACTGAAGTAAGAGCCGTTGCTGCCGCGATGCGTCACGCCGAGAACAAACAGTTCCACGTTGAGCGCCGCGGCCGGATGCGCGGTGACCTTGGTCTTGGCACCACTCTGCAGACCGACATAGGTGCTGGTGCCACGGTACACCACGGCCAGCGACTCGGCCTGCTCCTGGCGGAGCCGCGCGTAGACCTTGGTATCATCGGGCAGCTTGCTGGCGTCAGAGGCCGAGTCACCGCCACTGTGCGTGATGCCGCTGCGGTGCGCCGTGAGCTGCTGTTCGAAGAGGTAGGCCTTGGCATCAGCGGGCGGCTTGAACTCACCGCCACTGGCCACGACGTTGCCGACATTGCGCGTGGCCAGAAACTCACTGGCGCTGCGCACACGGGTCTCGCCGACAAATGGCGTGGCCTGCATGGTAAGGCCCATGAGCCGCCCTTCGCGGCGCGCGTCAGTGTCGAACACCAGTTGTGCGGTGTTCCAAGCGGGCTGCGCCGACGCCGAGGTATCCGCAAGCACCAGCTTGGCTTCGCTGCCACTGTTGTCGAAGCGGTACCAGATGCCTTCCTGCTCGAGCAATCGGGATGCGCAGGCCCAGCGACTCTCGCGATAGCGGAAGCAGTAGGGCCGCGGATCGAGCGTACGCACCAGCTTCCACTCGAAGGGCGTGCCTTTGAGCAGATCACCGCAGATATCGCGCACGCTCTTGTTCTGGAAGATCTCGAAGCTCTCCTCCAGCGCCAGCACCCAGTGCGGCGGAACGATCTCCAGTTCGTACTCGACAAGATCGTCACGCGCGCTGCCCGTCTGCGCAAAGCGGCTGACGACGCCGTGTACGGTTCGCTGGCCACCCTCCGGCAACTGCAGCGACAGCGACACCGCCTTGAGCAGCAGCTCACTCGGTGCAATGGTCGTCTTGGTGCTCCATGCACGGACCGTCCACCGATACAGCGACGCGACCTGCTCCTCGCCGGTGAACTCGGCGAGGAGCAACACATCGTTGCCCAGTGGTGTGGTGATCTTGTACGGCCGATTGGCCTGGGTGTACGTCATGCCACGAGCCTCCGGGAAAGACCGGACCGACCGCCGAAAGTGGCGATCACGCGACCACGGTGTCGTACGTGAAGTCGCCGGTATCGCTCACGCCCACGCGCAGCGCCATCGGACGCTGTCCCTCAGCCATCGAGGCCAGCAGCATGCGCGAGATTTCCGGCAACAGCGTATTGCTGAGGATGTTGTCCACGTTACGGGCGCCGCTTTCGACCTCGGTGCAGCGCGCGGCCACCTGCTGAATGAGCGTTTCGTCGTGCTGCAGTTCGAGCCGGTGCACTTCGCGCAAGCGGCGCGCGATCTTGCCGACCTTGAGCCGCACGATCTGCTTGAGATTCTCGTCGCGCACGGGGTAGTACGGCACGATGACCATGCGGCCGAGGAAGGCCGGCTTGAACACCGCATCGAGCTCCGGCTTGAGCGCCTTGGCCATGGCATCCGGGAACGGCATGGTGTCCGGATCGGCCGTGAGCTTCATGATGGACTCGGTGCCGGCGTTGGTGGTGAGGATGATGATCGTGTTCTTGAAATCGATCTGACGTCCTTCCCCATCTTCCATCACACCCTTGTCGAACACCTGGAAGAACAGCTCGAGCACGTCGGGGTGTGCCTTCTCGACTTCGTCGAGCAGCACGACGCTGTACGGCCGGCGACGCACAGCCTCGGTGAGCACGCCACCCTCACCATAGCCCACGTAACCCGGCGGCGAGCCCTTGAGCGTGGACACGGTGTGCGCCTCCTGGAACTCCGACATGTTGATGGTGATGATGTTGCGCTCCCCACCAAAGAGCATGTCGGACAGTGCGAGGGCGGTTTCCGTCTTGCCCACACCCGACGGCCCGACGAGCATGAACACACCCTTGGGCTTGTTGGGATCTTCGATGCCGGCCTTGCTGGTGCGCACCCGACGTGCGATGTCAACCAGCGCGTGATCCTGTCCGATGACGCGCGCACCGAGGTGCTTCTCGAGTTCGAGCATGGTGCCGAGTTCGTCACTCATCATCTTGCCGACGGGGATGCCCGTCCAGCCGGAGATGACCTCGCCCACGATGGACGCATCGACGAAGGGGCGCACGAGCGGTTCTTCGCCCTGCAGGGCCTCGAGTTCTCCCATGGCCTGGTTGTACTCGCTGCGCAGTGCGTCGGCGGCCGTCTGATCGGCATTGGCCGCTTCGGCGACGAGGCGGCCGCGGATGTCGAGAATGCGCGCGACGAGATCCCGTTCCTTGAGCCAGCGCGACTCGAGCGCTGCCAGATCGGCTTCAACCTGTGTGCGGCGGGTGGCAATGCCGGCCAGGCGTTCGCTGTGGTCGGCACCAGCGGTCTGCTCGCGCGTGAGTACGCGTTCCTGCAGTGCAAGGTCGTCGAGAATGCGCTTGCAGTCTTCGACGGGCCCGGGTGTGGCGCTCTGGCCAAGTGCCAGACGCGCGCAGGCGGTGTCGAGTACGCTGACCGCCTTGTCGGGCAGCTGGCGATCGGCGAGGTAGCGATGTGAGAGCCGCACGGCGGCTTCCATGCCGCTGTCGAGGATGTGCACCGCATGGTGCTTCTCGAGCGACGGGACGACGGCGCGCATCATGATGCAGCACACGTCTTCGGTAGGTTCCTCGACCTTCACGAGCTGGAAGCGGCGTGACAGGGCCGGGTCCTTCTCGAAGAACTTTTTGTATTCGCTCCAGGTGGTGGCGGCGATGGTGCGCAGTTCACCACGCGCGAGCGCGGGCTTGAGCAGGTTGGCGGCGTCGTTCTGGCCTGCCTGCCCACCGGCGCCAATCATGGTGTGCGCTTCGTCGATGAAGAGAATGATGGGTGTCGGCGAGTTCTTCACCTCTTCGATGAGACCCTTGAGGCGATTCTCGAATTCGCCCTTCACGCCGGCACCTGCCTGCAGCATGGCCAGGTCGAGTGACAGCAGACGCACGTTGCGCAGCGGCGGCGGCACATCGCCATCGACGATCCGACGCGCAAAACCCTCCACCACGGCCGTTTTGCCGACGCCCGCTTCGCCCACAAGAATGGGATTGTTCTGCCGGCGACGTGTGAGAATGTCCACCACCTGTCGCACCTCGAAGTCCCGGCCCAGCACCTGATCGATCTTTCCACTCTTGGCATTCGCCGTGAGGTCCACGCAGTACTGATCGAGATTGGGCGTGCGGCCACCGGCCTTGGGCGCACCGCCGCCACCGCCGGACGCACTTGCGCCCGCAGCCACGGAATCGATGCTGCCGATTTCGGCCGAGGCTTCGGTGGACGACGAGGTGATGGTGACGAAGTCCTTCTTGAGCACGTCGACCGGGACTTTCTCGAATTCCTTGCTGATGTCCATGGCCATGCGCTGCAGCTCGGGCACGGTGAGCAGGGCCAGCAGCACGTGACCAGTGCGCACGCGCGGGGCGCCATACTCCACCGATCCAATCACCCAGCCCTCGCGCAGCGCGTTCACGAGGGAGGTGCTGAGTGAGGGCGTGCGTCCATTGCCGGTCTTCAGCCGATCGACCGCGCGGGCCAGATCATCCGCGAAGCGCGTGCGATTGACGCCGAAGTGCTTGAGCGTGACGGCGAGGTCGGTATCGGTGGCATCGTGCAGCTTGATGAGCAGGTGCTCGATCTCGACGTCGTAGTTGGTACGCGACAGGCACAGGCCGGCGGCGCCCTCGACGGCGCTGCGCAAAGGGGCGTTGAGCTTGGCGATGAGGCCACGAAGGTTCACGGACATGATGGCTCCACGGAATCAGGCGGCGGGAAGGAGAGAGGAAGACAGGGGAGTGGCGGGCCGGTACGCTTGCAGAGAGCGTGCCGTCAACAGAGCGTCAGGAGTACATCGTCGGGATCCCGGGTGGCCGGTTTCGAGCGCAACCAGGTGCCGAAGCCGAGACGAGGCGTGCCGGTACTGCCCAGTGCAGCCTGCGGCGCATCGTCCTTGCGCAACTGCAGTCTGGCATCCACGCCCACCTGATCATCGGCATACAGACGGGCCAGCTCACACAGTCGGCCATGATCACGGCCACCGGGAAGCAAGGCGTCGAACTGCGCGCGGGTGAGTGGGCCGATATGCAGTCGCACGCGGGCGTGCGCGTCGTACACGGCGGTCCCGATGACCGCTGAACCGAGACGGCCATCCGGGCCGTCGTCGCCCAGCGCGACCTGACCGCCATCCAGGACGGGACGCCACTCGCCGACAAACTGCTCGGCCGTTACGGGGATATCGAAGTAGTCGCCGATGAGCTGCGAGAGCCCGAGGGCCGGGCGCGTACGCAGCGCCAGCAGGCCGCTGTAATAGGCGAGCGAGTCGGCGAGGTCACCACTGGCCCGGCGCACTCCGGCGGTGCCGAGTCCGGCGACGTCTTCGAGGTGATGCAGCAGGCGATCTTCATCGCCGCGCTCGGCCGCCACCGCAGGGCGGTGATATTCCCAGGCTCGATAGAAGAGCGAGAGGGCGCGGTGATGAAAGAGATCGAGAAAGTCGCGGAAGGCCGTGTCACGCGCACGCGAGCGGGTGAGTGCATGCACGGTGTAGACGTGCGGCAGCACACCCTGCGGCCCGGTGAGGCCGAAGAAGCGCACATCCACTTCCACCGGCGCGTTGGGATCTTCCGGCACGCGCAGGGCGGCCACTTCACTCGGAGGAAACGTGAGCGAAGGCGGCACCGCGAGCCGCACCGCTTCGTGCGCCGGATCGGCCCAGCCGCCAAGCGGTGACCGGTCGGGCCTAACGCGCGTGAGCAGGCGCACGAGTTGTACAAACGCCATGCCAGGCGCCTGATCCTCGAGTTGCCGGAGCGGTGCGGTGGAGCGCGTCATGGCGGGGTGCTCACAGAAGCTGGCGCCAGCCAGCGCGCGGTGGCCATTGCACCACGGGGCGGCGACGCTGCCGCGAACGCACGGCCACCTGCGTGAAGCTGTTCATGCTGGCGTAGAGCGCGAAGAAGCGATCGAGCACACTGGCAAACAGGAACATGCCGCCACCGGGGAACTGCTCTTCGTCGAACTCGAGATCGATGCGCCGGCCGCGCGCGAAGGCCATGCCGTGCGGCGCGGCCACGCGCGCAAAGGTGGGGGCACTGCGTACGCCGACCAGTCCGTCGATCTGTCGCTCGGCACTCAGGCCGTTGGGCACGTTGTGCAGACGCAGCATCTCGCGCAGCGCGTCGGCCGACTCATCGGTGAGTGAGAGATGGTTGAGCGAGAGCGTGGAGATCATGCGCCAGAGCAGCGAGGAGCCGAGGTCGGGCTGCACGCAGCGCGTGGGATTGGTGACGGCGGTGATGCGCCGCAAGGGTCCGCCGCTCACCAGCTCGAAGTCACTGCGCTCATCGGCGCCGAAAGGGAGTCGGCTCGGCAGATCGCCATTGTGACAGGTCACGCGGAGCGACGCCACATCGACGTCGGGCACCCGCACGGATCCGGTGAGATCGGTGAAGCCGAGGTAGACCTCGGTTCCGTCGTCGGTGCGCCACGGGGCGGGTCGACGCGTGGCAGACCAGAACAACGCATCGTGTTCGTCGTCGCGGCGATGGCGGTGCGAGTACAGTGGCGGGACGATGCGCGTGCGCTGCTGCTCGTGTTCGATGAGCGTGACGTCGTCCACCGACCAGACTTCGATTTCCAGGCGGCGCCGGGCATCCGGCACGACCAGATATTCCGAGCTGCGCTCGGTGAGCAGGATGGGCTCCGCCGACTGGGTGAAGAGATTCACCACCGGCGTGCAGCCGATGCGGAAGGTGCGCGCCGACAGCCCCACCTCGATGGCCTGGCGGCGCTCGGTGCGCTCGAAGCTGCTGAACAGCAGACCGATTTCCACACGATCCACGGCCTGGAGGCGACGAATGGCCTCACCGACGCCGAGGATGTCGACGAAGTGGAATTTTTCGGGGAACGCGAAGAGCTCCTGCAGCAACGAGAATCCCGCGAAGGTGCGAGAGGGCTGCGGCAGCATGGCCTGCTGCTCGTCGAATCCCGTGGGGCTGATGGCCGCCGCGCCGAGCATGATGGGCGAGAGCGTGGGGCGATCGGGATTGCGTACGACGACCTGCACGGTGTGATTGGCGAGCAGCTCGTAGAGCGTATCGGCTACGACCGCGTCGCCGGTGAGATGCACCCGCAACGCATCCAGCGTGCAATCGCCAATGCGCACGCCGTCAAAGGCGCGCAGTTCGAGCCGCACGGCGGCCACGGCGTCACGGCCCTGCGCGCCAGCTCCCACCCGATCGGGCGTCGTCCACTCGGCGGCCTGCACCGTGAATGGCCAGAGCGTGGTGTCGTAGGACGTACGAAACACGCAGGGCATGCCGTCGACGGTGCGGGTGTGCAGCACACTGCCACGCGGCACACGGAATCCTTCGGGCAGGCGCCCCTGTGCCGGATCGAGCGTCATTTCCACGACGCTCATGGAGGGCAGCGGCCGCACCAACTGCGGATGCAGCATCTCCAGCATGGCCTGCGAGACTTCGGGGAAGTCTTCGTCGAGGCGACGATGCACCCGTGCGGAAAGGAAGGCGAAGCCCTCGAGCAGGCGCTCGACGTGCGGATCCTCGCAGCGGCCGGCCTCGAGTTGCAGGCGGGCCGCCACCTTGGGATACCGCCGCGCGAATTCACCGCCCAGCTTGCGCAGGTAGGTGAGTTCGCGTTCGTAATAGCGCAGCAAATCGCTCGACATGCCTAGTCCTGACTTTCCACCTGGTACGTGCCACTCGCCACCTCGAGCAGCGTGTCGAACACGACCTGTTCCGGGCTCGGATCCATGAGCAGGGTGGCCGAGATCACGAAGCGTACTTGATGCGTGGCCGGATTGGCGCTGGCATCACTGAGTTCCACGTTGACGTTGGCAAGACGGGGTTCGAAGCGACGAATGGCGTCCTGCACGTCGTCGAGCAGGCGTTGGCGCCAATCGGCCGTTGACGTGGAGAGTCCGGAGAAATCGCGCAGCCCGAACTCATAGACCGACTCGTGCACTTCGCCCTCGCGGTCCGCCACCACGGCCGTGCGGCGCGTGTTGAGCAGCCAGTCGAGATCTCTCAGTACCGACTGTCGGAAGCGCCGCGCCGACTCCTCGCGTGAGAGGTGCGGATCGGAGGGTTCGCGTGGGGCGTCGTCGGTGAGGCGGTCGAGCACCGAACCGAGAACGGCGCGATCAAGCTCCGTGCGGGCCATCAGCGATCACCGGCAGCCGCGCCCATCATCCCGCCTTGAGCGCGAGCGCCTGAATGGGGTCGAGGCGACAGACGCGCAGGTACAGTCGTTCCTGCTCGGAGCTGTTGCTTTGCGTTTTCTCGAGCACGCGATGCATGAGTGCCATCGGCTGCGCGACCAACGGTCCGCTTTCCCAGCGCTCCAGCTTCTGCTCGTCGATCTGCTCGATGAGCTGCTGCAGGATGGGCTCCGCGACATCGAAGAGCCCCGCCTCGACCATGACGTAGGCAATCTGTGTCTGGCGGAGGAAGCGGCCGCGTGGCGACGGATCGCGGTTGAGCTCCGCGGTCAGCAGTTCGATGGCGCGGTGTGGACGACCGGCGCGCACCTCGGACATGGCGGAGCCGAAGACATCGGGTCCGCTGCGCGTCGCCGGATGCACCGTGCGTGCGCGCGCCAGTCCGCCCTGCTGGGCGGTGGCCAGATCTTCCACGAGGGCGGCCGCCACGAGTTCGGCGCCATCCGAGGGCAGCAAGTCGCCATCGGCCGAAGCGGCGTCGGCGCCCGACGTGCTGTCGTCTTCGGGCATGACCTCCTCTGCAATCCAGGCCCGCGTTTCGTCGTTGGCGGTGGGCGTCTCGTCCATGAGCGTCATGCGTGGCAGGTTGGGGAGGGCGCGCAGGAGTGCTCGCAATTCCTGTCGCAGGGCCACGGTGACCGCGTGGTATTCACTGCCGAGATTGACGGCGGCGGTGAGCACGTAGCGTTGCAGGTCGAGCCAACCGCGTCCGGCGGCGGTGGCCATGAGCGACTCGCCCTGCTCAAGCAGCTCCGGCCATTTGGCGTCGAGATAGAGCGTGCGCAGCTTGGTGCGAAGCGCCGTGGGCGGCGCTTCGAGCAATCGCGGGTCGAGTTCGGGCGCCTGGGCCAGCAACTCGCCCCAGCGAAACCCGCGCAGCAACAGGTACGGTGCGGGGTTGGTGCGGTTGTGCTGGCGCAGCCAGCGTGCCACCACCCCGATGCGTTGGGCGGCATCGCGGGCGCTGGTCGGTTCGGGAGACAGCGGTCCATCCGCTTCACCGGCGTCGCTGCCCGAGCCATCGCCCTCGGCGGAGATCTCCTCCACCGGATCGGGGTCGAGCTCGAGCTTCTGGGCGAGCAACGCTTGCACCGCACGACGCGGTTCATCGAGCGCCGTGCGCAGCGAACCGAACGACGGCGCATCGCGCCCGAACTTTTCGTCGCTGATCTTTTCCAGCGCCACGATTTCGGCCAGCGCCGCATCGATGTCCGCCAGGGTCACCCGCAGGTTCACCTTGGTGAGCGCCGCCGTGTCGGCCTCGAAATCTTCGGGGGTGAGCCGGCCCTCTTCAATGGCCGACTCGCGGGCGGCGCGCGCGTCGCTGTCGCCCTTGGCTTCGAGCTCGGTCGGTATGCCACGCACGGACTCGAGGTCGGCGGCCGAGAAGCGCCCGACCACCGGGGTCAGTCGGACGGGTATGGCCAGCTTGCTGCCCATCCACTCCAGCGGACCGACGCGCAGCTCAAGGTCGCCGTCCTCCGGCAACGGGAAGACGTTGTCCCAGAACTGCTCGATGAGACCACGCGTGATGGCGACCCCGGTGTGCAGTCCGCCGAAGCCCTGACGGCGCATGAGGGCTTCGCTGAGCCAGGCGGCGAGCTGCAGATCCTTGGTTTCCTTCTGCAGCAGGGCGGAGCACTGGGCAACCACACTGGCCCAGTCGGCGACCTTGCGCTCCGCACCGGGCAGATTCTCCTCGCGACGGGCTTCCTTGATGGCGTCGAGGCGCGTGTCGTAGCGCAGATCGGCCCCGGCCGGTGCGTCCGGCGAAATGGGCGCGAGACAGGAGCTGACCAATTCGGCGTTGATGGGCATGCGGCGCGGGGGAGAGTAGCGGAGGGAAAGGTCAGGTGGTACTGAAGCGCAGTTCGCGGACGTCGAGCAGCGGCACGTGGCGATCGTCGACGATCAGCACTTTCTGGCCAACCGGTGCGAAGTCGCCACTTGGCAGTTCTTCCCAGTCGGTGGCGCGTCCGAGACGGATTTCGTCGTCGCTGTGGCGCCAGGCCGCCGGGGTGAGCGCGGGCAACAGCACCTCGCCCAGTTCCTGATCGCGAATGCCGGGGCCAACGGCCACGTGAGCCGGTGCCCAATGCAGATCGCGCAGCCGCGCGGGAGCCTGCATGGTGACGCCGGCAAGATGTGCGAAGGGAATCCAGAGATAGCGACCGCCGGCCATGATCTCGAGGCGCGCGCCGATGCGCGGATCTGCGTCGCGGATGGACGAGAAGGGCTGGCCGTTGAGTGTGCCGCTGATGGTGTCGGGTACGTCGCCGGTGGGGAAGTCGCCGGTGTCGAACATGTGTTCGCGCACCCGTTCGGCCATGATCGCGGCCCGATAGAGCAGTGTGCCGGCTTCGGCTTTTTCGCCGGCCTGCGCAATGACATCGAGCTGTCGCCCAGCCTTCTCCCACTCACCGGCAAAGGTGCAGAGTTCGAAGAGGAAGGCGCGGCGTGCCGGGTCAGTGGGGTGACTGCGCAGTTCCTGACCGAGGGCGTCGATGGCGTCCTTGAGACGGCCGGCAGCGAAGAGGGATTGAACGGACATCGGTTCCACGGCCCGAGGGCGATCGACAGGGGGAAGGGCGGCACGGCCCCGCCGGCGCGACGAATCGCACCGACGGGGCCGTGGGGAATCCTGCGGAGATCAGGCCTTGTTGGTGGCCAGGTCCCACGCGACCTCGGGCGCCTTGGCGGCGAGGGTGCCCTTCTCGTCGAGCATGTACTTCATCGTGATCTTCGTGTAGTTCAGCGACAGCGACTCGGTGGGACGGCCTTCGCCGCCCGAGGACATCGAGTAGCCGGAGATGATCACGTTCTCGAGCTTGATCTCGAGGAAGACGAGATTGGAATTGCCCTTCGCCGTGGTGGTGAAGCTGAGCGTGGCGGAGGTGAAGTTCTCGCGGCCGCAGGTTTCCTTGAACAGCGGCGTGGACGAGATGTCCGTGGTCTTGGTGATGGTGACTTCCGAGAAGCTCGGAATGGACGCTTCGCGATTGGCGTTGCCGGTGACCGACGACACGCCAATGCCGACGCCCCACTGCACCGAACCAACCTGGATCTGGCCCGGGAATCCTTCCGCGGTAACCTCACCCTTGATTTCCTTGTCGAACTTCAGATAGATCGCCATGTAGCCTCCGGCACGTGTGGTGATGAATTCGTGGACTCAGGGGACTGCGGGAACAACGCTTACTTGGCCGGCTGCGGCAGATCGGCCACGAGGCGCATGGAGACGCCCAGTTCGTCGAGCTGGTAGTGCGGCTTGAGGAAGGCCACGGCGCGATAGGCGCCGGGCTTGCCGGCCACTTCCACGACATCGATGCGGGCATCGGAGAGTGGCTTCTTCTGCATGACGCTCGGGCTCGAACCCGCGGCGGCGACGTAGTTCTGGATCCAGCGGTTGAGGAATCCGTGGATCTGATCCTTGGACGTGTAGCCGCCGATCTTGTCGCGCATCATCACCTTGAGGTAATGCGCGAAGCGCGAGGTGGCGAAGATGTAGGGCAACTGCGCCGACATGCGCGAGCTCGAGGACGCGGCCGGGTCGTCGTAGACCTTGGGCTTCTGTGCCGACTGCACGGAGAAGAAGGCGGCGTTGGCCGTGCCCTTCTGGTGCACGAGCGGCGCAAAGCCGAGGTCGGCGAGTTCCTTTTCGCGGCGATCGGTGATCTGCACTTCGGTGGGGCACTTCATCGCGATTTCGCCGGACTCGGTGCGGAAGTTGTGCACCGGGAGCTGCTCGACCAGGCCGCCGCTCTCCACGCCGCGGATGGACGCGCACCAGCCGTACATGGCAAACGCCTTGTTGACGTTGGCCGCCATGGCGTAGGCCGAGTTGGTCCAGCAGTAGTGATCGTGGTTGGTACCGTCGACGCGCTCTTCGTAGTTGAAGGCCTCGATGGGCACCGTGGCGCTGCCGTAGGGCTCACGCGCCAGCATGCGCGGCGCCGTGAGCGCGACGTAGCGTGAGTCCTCGGTGTTGCGGAAGCCCTTCCACTTCGCGTACTCGGTGCTGTCGAAGATCTTGGCGAGGTCGCGCGGGTTGTCCAGCTCGGACCAGCTCTCGAGGCTGAGCATGGTGGGGTCGGCCGCACTGATGAACGGCGCGTGCGCGGCCGCGGCCACGTTGGAGATCTTCTCAAGCAGCTCGATGTCCTGACCGCTCTTGTCGAAGTAGTAGTCGCCCACCATGGCACCGAAGGGCGTACCACCGAAGACGCCGTACTCTTCCTCGTAGATCTTCTTGAACAACGCGCTCTGGTCGAACTCGGGCGCGCGCTGCAGATCGCGCAACAGATCCTTCTTGGAGACGTTCAGCACCTTGATCTTGAGCATGGTGCCCGTCTCGCTCTGCTTCATGAGATACTGCAGGCCGCGCCAGGAGCCCTCGAGCTTCTGGAACTCCGGGTGGTGCAGGATCTCGTTGAGCTGCAGCGACAGGAGATGGTCGATCTGCGCGATGCGCGCATTGATCATCGTTTCCGTGTCGCGATTGATGGTGATGGCGCCTTCGAGCACCTCACTGACGAAGCGCTTGACAAGGTCCTTGCCCTTGCTCTTCGCTTCGGCATCCTTGCCCATCTTGCCCTGCTCGACGATCTGGTCGAGCAGCGAAAGCTCGGCGTCGGTCGTGACGGCCTGTGCCGCCTGCTGCTGTGCGTCAGCCACGGCTTAGCTCTCCAATCCGAGTTCGGCCTTCAACTTGGCCATCTTGTCCTTGTCGCCGAGGGTGTCCTGGAGCACCTCGTCGAGCTTCTCGTTGGTCTGCAAATTGGCGCGCAGGTTCGAGAGCTCTTCGCGCAGCTCGAGCAGCTCGCGCAGCGGCTTGACCTGCCGCGCCACGGCGTCGGGTGCGAAATCATCCATGCTGCGGAAGTTGAGCTCGATGCCGAGCTTGGGCGCATCGGGATCGTCGGAGAGCTTGTTCTCGACGGCGAACTGCAGGCGCGGCTTCATGCTGGCCAGCGTGTCGTCGAAATTGTCCGGCGTGATCTCGGCGAACTTGCGATCCTTGAGACGCGGCAGCGGCTCGGTGACGTGGCCGCTGAAATCGCCGAGCACGCCCATGAGGAAGGGCAGCTCCTTCATCTCGATGGCCCCGCCGGTTTCGACTTCGTACGAGATCTGAATGCGGGGCGGACGAACACGCTCCAGCTTTTTCTGGGTACTCTCAGGCATTACAGACTCCGGCGCGGTTGGGCAGGGCGGAAGGGATGGGAAGGGCTCGCCGCTGACCACCGTCGTCGGCGAGACTCGCAAGTGTTGAGCGCGTGACGCACAAAGTCAAGCAAACGGCGGGGATTTGGCCGTCCACGTGACCGCGCTTGTGCCATGCCGTGACATGCGCACCAGGCAATGGATCGTGATTCGGCTCTCACGCGGCCGCGGTGCGTCGCATACGTTTGCAGCATGCGTCATACACCACCCGTGCTCTGGACCAAGGGGACACTGCTGACCCCGCATCACCTGCAGGCGCAGGATCGGCATCATGAAGACGCGCTCGCGTTTCAGGTGGGTGCCCTGGCCTTCTGCCCGTGGGGCCTGAGTGCGGTGCAGTTCGATCTCGACGCGCTGCCGGGCGGCACCCTGGTAGTCCATGCCGTGGCCGGTCGTTTTCCCGACGGGCTGCTGTTCGATGCGCCGCTGGCCGGTCCAACCCCACCACCGCGCAGCGTGGACTCGATCTTTGCGCCGGATCAACGTTATCTGCAGGTGTTCATCGCCGTGCCCGAGTACCGGCCCGGCGCCCGCAATGTGGCACCATTGGGTGATGCGCTCCCCACGCGGTGGCAGGCGGCCGAGCATCTGGTGCGCGACGAGACCACCGGTCTGACGGAGCGGCCCATCCAGGTGGCGCCGCCCAGTTTGCGCCTGATTGTGGAGGGGGAGAGCCTTGAGGGCTACACGACCATGCCCATTGCCCGGCTCGAGCGATCGTCGACCGGTGAGATCGGCCTTGATCGCAGCTACGTGCCCCCTCTGCTCGACGTGGCCGCCAACGAGTGGCTCGTCGCGCTGGCCCGGCGTCTGGTGGAACGGCTGTCGGCGCGTAGCGCCGCCCTGTCGGGCAGTCGCCGTCAGCGCAATCAGGATCTGGCCGACTTCTCCGTGGCCGACGTGGGCAGCTTCTGGCTGCTGTACACGATCAACACGCACCTGCCCATTATCCGCCACCTGCAGGAGGTGCGGCGCGGACATCCGGCGCAGTTGTGGGAGGCCATGTTGGCGCTGGTGGGTGCCCTCTCGGCGTTCGCGCCCCAGGCCGATGCGCGCACCTTACCCACCTACGACCACCTGCGGCTGGGTGACGGGTTTGCGGAGCTCGAGCGTCGGCTCTACGCCCTGCTCGACGGCGCGGTGGTGGACAGTGCGGTGTCGCTGCCGCTCAAGGCGGTCCGGCCCACCCTGCACGCCGTGGCGCTCGATCAGCCGCAGTGGCTGGAGGCGCCGCAGTGGTTTCTGGCCGTGTCGGCGCCCCTTCGGCAGCAGGAGCTGATTCCCAAGGTGCTGCAGGGTTGCAAGGTGGGGTCGGCCGATGTGGTTGACACCCTGATCCGCCAGGCGCTGCCGGGTATCGAGCTGGCGCACGTGTCCGCGCCGCCTCCGGCCGTCCCGGTGAAGCTGGACTTCCAATACTTCGCCATCCGCAAGGCTGGCGCGGCCTGGGACGCCATTGCGCGGGCGCGCAATCTGGCGGTGTATGTGCCGGCCGAGTTGGTGGACGCGCGCTTTGAGCTGGTGATCGTGTTGCGCTAGATCAGCCGGTCTATGGTTTGACCTGGGGCGCCGAGACCTTGGGAGCCGACGGCAGTGTGGGCTTGGTGGGGACCGGTTTGCGGAGGACAAATACCACCACAATGACCGCCAGCAGAATGACTGCGTTGACGATGAGGATGAGCGCCATGGGCACACGGCGCTTGGCCGGCGCCGCGGCGGCCGGCTTGGCGGGCGCCGCCGGTGCGTCGGCCACAACCGGCGCCGGGGCGCGGCTGATCATGCGCGTGAAATCGCTCGGCCCCTGCGCAGAAGCTGGGGGGGCCGCGCCGCCCAGCGGAGAGAGGGGGGTGGCACTGCCACCCTGCGCAAAAATGGGCGGCGGCAGAATGGAGGGCGGTTCACCCATGCCAGGCATGGGCGCGGCCAATGGGGTGACTGGGGCGACCGGAGCGGTTGGCGGGGGAGAAAGAGGCAGCGGCGCGGCCCCGTAACTGCCGGCCGGCGCCGTCCCGGCTGGTGCTGATGGCGGGTTGCCGAACAGTGGGGAGGGCTGCTGCGCAGCCGGACTCCAACTGGATGGTTGGTTCGGCTGTGAACTGACTGGGGCGTGGAATGACGGCGCTGCGGGTGGGGCAGACGGCGGCGCCACCGGTGAGGGCGGCATGGTGGCCGGCATGGGCGCTGCCGTGGACGGCGCGGAGAACATGCGGGTGAACTCGCCCGGCGCGGTGGCTGGCGCCGCCGCAGGAGGTATTGGAGCCGACGGCACGCTGGGTGCTGCCGCGCCTGGGGCCGGCACAGCGGGAGCCGGCTGGGGCGGCGTGTCGAAACGGGGTGGTGGGATAATGACGGGTGCGACCTGGGAAATCCGCAGGCTCGGGGGCTCGGGGGAGGGGGCGGCAGGCGCCGCGGGCGCTTGGGCGGCTGGCGCCGAAACAGCGGGAGCCGGGACGACAGGAGCCGGAACGGCAGGAGCGGCGGGTTCGGGTGCCGGAACCGACGGGGCACCGAACATCTGGGTGAAGGCGCCGGGGGCCGGGGCGGCGGCAGGCGGTGAAACAGCGGGAGCCGGTACGACGGGAGCCGGTACGACGGGAGCCGGTACGACGGGAGCTGGTACGACAGGAGCCGGGACAACGGGAGCCGCGGGTTCGGGTGCCGGAACGGACGGGGCACCAAACATCTGCGTGAACGCGCCAGGTGCTGGCGCTGCCGGGGCCGGGGCTACTGGGGTCCTCTCAGTCGGAACGGCCTCGTTTGCATGCGGCGGGGTTGCAAGTGCCCGCAAAGTGTCCTGTAACTGCTCCGTTCGTGGCCTGATTTCCTCGTCCACGACAGGTACAGAAAACGCCGCGGGCGGTTCAGCGGCCGGTGCCGCCGGTGCCGCCGGTGCCGCCGGTGCCGACGGCGCCACCGGACCCGCCTTGGCCAACAGCCAGCCGGGAAACGACTGCAGGCCGGCCAGAAACTCGGTCACAATCGCAAAACCCGACGGCAGCGTGGCGGTCTCGAGAATGCGGTTCTTGTCCGGTCCCGAAAGCCGGCTGAGCTGCACTCGCAGGCGGTCCACATCATCGGGACCGGCCGCGTCGGCCAGATGCACCATGACCACGCGGCCGGTGGCCAGCTCCTGCGCATTGTGCGTGCGGATGCCGTCAGCCACGGCCACACACTTGAGCAGGCGGTACCGGGTATTGAAATCGTCGCTCATGTCGAGGCGGTCGGTGGGAAGGGCGTCGTCGGCCACGACGCGACAACCGTCACGCCGATGTATTCTTCAATTGTTCACGCCGCGCTGGTCACGCGCAACGGACCGTGCGCGTCCTGTGTGTGCTGCCGTCTCTCCAGTGGTTCGCCCCGCTGGTCCCGCCGAGTCTCTGTTCGCCCCGCCTCGTCTCGCCTGTGCCATGGAGTGTCTCTTGCCCGTCGTTCCGGAGTCGTGTCCGTGCCGCTGACGTCACCGCCCGCCCGCCGCGTGGTGTGGGAGGACGGCATGCACCTCACTCCGCAGCACTTTCAGGCCCAGCGGCGCTATCACGAAGACCAGATGGCCCGCGCGCTTACGGTGCTGCACCCTTTCGCGTATGGCCTGGCCGCGCTCCAGGTGGACCATGACGCCCTGCAGAATGGGGCGCTGGCCGTGTTGTCGGCGCGGGGCACCCTGCCCGACGGGACGGTCTTTCACCTGCCTGACGCCGACAGTCCGCCGGCGCCGCTCGATGTTGCCGCGCACTTCTCGCCCACGCGGGATGCGCACGTGGTGTATCTCACGCTGCCGCCCTGGCGCGCCGACAGCGCCAATCTGGTAGACCCGACGTTTGGCGGTGAGGCGCGATTCCGGGTGGACGAAGACATCGTCGTCGACGAGTCCACGGGCGATGACCCGGTGCCGGTCAAGTTCGCGTCCCGCAACTTTCAGTTGCACTTCGACGACGCGCTGCCTGCCGACCATGTGTTGCTGCCCTTGCTGCGCATCGTGCGCGACGGTCGCGGACAGTACCAGCTCGATGCGCGCTTTGTACCGCCCACCCTGCACCTCTCGGCGAGTGAACGACTGCTTTCACTGACGCGCGAGATCGTCGGGTTGGTGGAGGCGAAGGGTGAAGGGCTGGCCGCCACCCTGGTGCAGGCCACGGCGACAGCGGCCGGTGGAGCCGCGGCCTACGTGGGCAACGAACTGGCCACGCGCTGGCTGCTGCATGCCGTGCGTTCGGCCGATGCGCCGCTTCGTCACCTGCTGCTCACACGGCGCGCGCATCCCGAGCAGCTCTACACCGAGCTGGCGCGACTGGCCGGTGCCCTGTGCACCTTCTCCATGTCGAGCCATCCCCGTGACGTGCCACGCTACGATCACGATGCGCTGACCGACACATTCGACGCGCTCGAGCGCGCGCTGCGTCAGCATCTCGACGTGGTGATCTCGGCCCGTGCGGTGGTGCTGCCGCTGCAGCGCGTGAGTGATGTGCTGCATACCGGCGTGCTGACCGACCCGCGTTGCTTCGAGCCGGGCGTGCGATGGTTTCTCGCGGTGCGCGCCGATGTGGGCAGCGCCGACCTCATCGACCGGGTGCAGCGCCTGACCAAGACCTGCGCCACCAAGTTCGTGCTGGAGCTCGTGCGCCGCGCCTTCAATGGTCTGGCCACCGAGCATGTGCCGATGCCGCCAGGCGGCCTCGCACCAAAGCCCGACCTGACCTACTTCGAATTGACGCTCGCCGGGCCCTGCGCCCAGGCACTCACCGAAAGTCGGGAAGTGGGCGTGTATGTCCCCGACGCCTTGCCTGGTGCGTACGTCGAACTGGCGCTGCTGCTGCCTTCCTGAACAGTCTCTGAGGCTTTGCCGTGACACTCCCTTCCGCCATGGCGACCGGACGCCTGGCTGCCGCGCTGCAGGAACCGCTGACCGCCGTGGTGCGATTGCGCGCCGAACGCCAGCAGGTCCCCGACGGCGCCGCGTTTCGTGCGCAGATGATGCAGTTGCTCGCGCGCGCCGAACAGGATGCGTTGGCCATGGGATTCAGTACCCAGGACGCGCGACTGGCCATCTTCGCGGTGGTGGCCTTTCTCGACGAAACCGTATTGAACGCGCGAATGGCCACGCTGGCTGATTGGGCGCGTCGCCCGTTGCAGGACGAACTCTTCGGCGGCCACATGGGCGGCGAGTGGTTCTTCCAGCACATCGATCAGTTGTTTGCGAGGCCCGACGGCGCAGAGCTGGCCGCGTTGCTGGAGGTCTATCAGCTCTGCCTGCTGTTGGGCTTTCGCGGCAAGTTTGGCGCGGGCGACCACGGCACGCTGCACGCCTACACCACGCGCGTGGCGGAACGCCTGGCACGACTCAGGCAGCACGATGGGGATCTGGCGCCGGCCTGGCGTCCTCCGCAAGACGCTGTCGATGCGCGCGACCCGTGGCTGCGGCCCTTGGGCATTGGGGCACTGACCACGGTGGTGCTGCTGTTGGCTCTGTGGGGCACCTATGCGTGGTCGCTGCGCCGTGGCACCGAGGACGTGCGCGCCCTCGCGCCCGCGTCGACGACCGCTCTCCGCTAACCCGCCCCGGACCCCACACGCTCATGTCTGAACGCAAGCCGTATCTGCGCTGGGTGCTGGCCGCGGCCGCCCTGTTGTTGATGGTGTTGCTCATTGTTGTCATCGAACGCACGACCACGCTGGACCCCACACAAACGTGGGTGCTGCGCATCGCGTTTGTGTTGCTGGGTCTCGTGCTGGCCGGCGCCTTGCTGTGGTATCTGCGTCCGCAGGATCAGGAGCCGGTGCTCGATCCGGGAGACGATGTGTTGCTGGCCATCGGTGGCGCGCGGTCGCGGCTGCCACGAGGCAGCTTTGCGTCGCGCGCGATGGTGCTGGTGCTGGGCCCCGAGGGCAGCGCCAAGACGACGGTGATTTCACGCTCGGGTGGCGATCCGGAACTGCTGGCGGGTGAAGCGCCCACTGGTGTGAACGAAGTCCCGCCGAGCACCCGCACGGCCAATGTCTGGGCCATGCAGCAGACGCTGTTCACCGAACTGAGCAGCGCGCTGTTGGGTGATGCACCACGCTTTGCGAAGGTCGTGCGCGCGCTGCGGGCGCCGCGCGTGGCGGCGGCGGTGGGCAAGGGCGCCGCGGCGCCACGTGCCGCGCTGGTGTGTGTGCCCTGTGATCTGTTCTATGCCGGCGGCAACGGGGAACAGTTGCAGCGTCTCGCGCAGACCATGCGGCAGCGGTTGGCGGAGACGGCTCGTGAGCTCGGCCTGGCACTGCCGGTGTACGTGCTGTTCACGAAGATGGACCGCATCCCGCACTTCGAGCCCTGGGCCAGCGTGTTCACGAAGGACGAACTGCGCGCGCCACTCGGTGCGTCGTTTGCCTTTGATGCGGCCGCCGATTCCGGCAACTACGCCGAACGCCTGGCCCCTCGTGTGGACCGGGCGTTTGCCGATCTCGTGGACTCGCTGGGCACGCGCCGCGTGGATGTGCTGGGACGCGAGGCGCAGGTGGATCGGCGCTATGCGTCGTATGAGTTGCCGCGCGAATTGCGCAAGCTGCAGCCGGTGGTGTCGAGTTTCCTGCTCGAGTTGTGCCGGCCCACGCAGTTGGGCTCGAGCCCTCTGTTGCGCGGTTTCTACTTTACCGGCGCGCGTCCCGTGCTCGTGCGCGATGTGGCGCCCTCGGCGCCGGCCGCTGCGGCCGCCGCCATGCCGTCGGCGTCGGATGCGACCGGTATCTTCCGTCAGCCCGTCATGGCTGCTGCGGCGCCCGTGGCGAATGCGGCCGCGAGTGCGCGCAAGGTGCCCGAGTGGGTGTTCCTCGACCGGCTGCTGCGCGAGGTCGTGATGACCGACGGCGGCGCGGCTTCGGTGGCGCGTGGCGGCGTGCGGGTGCAGCGCACACGGCGCGTGATGCTCGGGACGGCCATCGCAGCCACGGTGCTGCTGCTGGCGGGCGTCACCACTTCGTGGCTCGGTAATCGTGGCCTGCAGTCTCGGGTGCAGGAGGCCGCAGCCGGTGTGGCGGCGTTGCCCACCGTGCAGTCGGCGCCCGGCACGGTGGCGTTTCCCAGCGAGGAAGCGTTGACGCGTCTGGATGCGCTGCGTGCGCTGATGGACAGTGTGCAGCAGTTCGACAGTGCGGGGCCGCCGCTGCGTCTGCGCTTTGGTTTGTGGCGTGGCCCCGCGCTGGTTGATGCCGCGCGGCCTGTATGGTTTGAGGGCTTCCGCAAACAGCTCTTTGCCGATGCCTGGACCGCGCTCAACGACTCGCTCAAGGCACTGCCCGATCTGCCCACGGCCAACAACGACTACGCCACCACTTACGGTTGGCTCAAGGCGTATCTCATCACCACCACGACGGCCGACAGCAGCACCGCGGACTTTCTGGCCCCGGTGCTGCTGCGCAGCTGGCAGCGTGGACTCGAGACCGATGCGAGCGTGACGGAGCTGGCTGACCGCCAGTTCCGCTACTATGCCGCCACGCTGCCGGTAACCAATCCGTATCCACGTGCCGCCGACGCGGCGGTGGTATCGCATGCGCGCGACTTTCTCTCGCGCTTCACGGGCGCCGAGCAGATCTACGTGAACATGCTGGGCGCGGCCAACAAGCAGGTGCCGGCCATCAAGATTCCGCAGGAGCCGGGCGTGCTCACCACGACGGCTGAAGTGGCGGGCGCGTTTTCGTCAGCGGGCGCGACGTTCATGAATGATGCCTTCCGCAACGCCGATCGCTACTTCCAGGGTGAGACCTGGGTGGTGGGTGATGCCACGGCCGCGCGTTCACTCGATCGCGATTCGGTCGTGACCTCGCTGCGTGTGCGGTACCGTGAAGACTACGAACGCACCTGGCGTCAGGTGGTGCAGGCCACCACGGTAGTGCGTCCGTCAACCGTCAAGGATGCCGCCGAACGACTCGACAAGTTGGCCGGTGTGCAGTCGCCCATGCTGCAGGTGCTGCGCACCGTGGCCGTGAACACGGCGGTGGATTCGCTCATGCGCGTGGCGTTTCAACCGGTGCACGCGGTCACGCCGCCCGAGATCACCGACAAGTTCGTGTCGGAGAAGAATCAGCCGTACATGGATGGCCTGCTTGGTTTGCAGGGCGCGCTGCTGCAGGTGGCCAACATGCCGCCCGCCACGGACACGCCGAGCACGCAGGCGCTGGTGCAGGCGGCGCAGATGGCGGCGGGTGATGTGACCAAGGCGCGCGTGGCAGCCAAGCGTGTGTCGCAGAACTTTGACGTGAGCAGTGTGGGTGGTGCGCTGGCGTCACCGGTGGAGCAGTTGCTGCTCGCGCCCATTACGGGTGCGGAAGCGGTGCTCAAGACCGCGGCGAGTCAGCGTCCGCCGTCGCGCCGCGTGGTGGCAGCGGCGCCCGCGCCGGCGGCAGGAGGTGGCGGTGGTGGTGGTGGTGGTGGCGGTGCGGCTGCGGAAGCGGCCATTCTGAACGAACGCGGTCGCGCCTTCTGCGCGCGTGTCGATCAGCTCACCGGCCGCTTCCCGTTCAACCCGTCGGCCACCGCCGATGCCAGCCTGGCTGACGTAAAGGCCATTCTTGCGCCGGGTGAGGGTGAACTGTGGGTGTTCCAGCAGGAGCGCCTGCAGCCCTATCTCGAAAAGCAGGGCAACGCCTGGGTGGCCAAGACGGGCGGCAAGCTCGAACTCTCGAAGAGCTTCGTGGACTTCTTCAATCGTGCTGCTGAGGTGTCGGCGGCGCTGTTTGCCGAAGATCCGAGTACGCCGCAGGTGCGCTGGCTGGCGAGTGGCGTCATTACCGACAACACGCCGTTGCTCATCCTGCGCAACAACGGCAAGGAAGCGCGCTTCGACAAGCGGTCCTTCAAGAACGAAGTGGTATGGCCGGCCACCAACGGGCGTGATGCGCAGTTACAGGCGCAGTTCAAGAAGAACAAGCCCATCACGGTGCGGCAGGGTGGTGGTGACTGGGCCATCTTCCGCCTCGTGGCCGCCGCCGATCAGTTCGAAGGAGCGAGTGTGACGTGGAATGCCACGGGCAAGGACGCGGAACCGGTGCGCGTGAGCTTCGAGGCCATTCGCCGCGAAGCGTCGAATGTGCTCACGCGTGGCTGGTTGGGACGCATGAGCTGCGTGGCGCAGGTGACCAAGTAGGCACGTACGACCTCGAAACGTCGAACGGGCCCGGTGCACTTGGCATCGGGCCCGTTGTCATGTGATCAACGCCGCGCGCTCTATTGCGCGCAGCCCAACTGCCCGCTGTATCGCGTAATGATGTCGGCCTGATTCATGGTGCGCGCGGTACCACGCGCGCTACGCAACGCCGTGCAGGCCGGCCGCACCTCGTCGAGCAGCAGGTGCGCCTCGGCTATGCGGATGTAGGCCCAGGTGCTGTCTTCCGGTGTTGGCAGGCGCAGCAGCACGCTGCGCAATGCGGGAATGGCCGAGCGCGCATCGTCGTCATTGGCGCTGCCTGGGTCGAGCGCCTTGGTGAGACTGTCGAGCGTCGTGCGGGCGGCCTGCCCCAGCGGCGAAATGGCGCGACCGGTCGGGGCGCTTGGCGCGGCGGGTCGATCGGTGTTGGTCGCCGATGACTCTGTGCCCGACGGCGCCGTGTTGCCTGGCGCGCCTGACGGTGCGGCTGACGGCGCGGCGCTGGCGCCTGCCGGATTGGCCGCAGGTGGTGTGGTCGCGCCTGTGGCGGCGCCCGACTGCTGCACCGAGCGCGCGGCCTGCTTGGCCTCGTTGAGCAGCTGGTCGGCGGTGCGCGAGGCAGAGTTCACCAGACGATCGACGTCACTGGCGCGCGGTGCGCGCTGCTTGGTGAACCACCACCAGCCGGCACCAGCCAGCAGGAGCACCGGCAAGCTCGGCAGGGCAAAGCGCGGCAGCCGGAAGCTGCGGCGCGGTACCTGCACATCGACACGCGGTGCGGCAGACGGTGTGGGTTTGGCCTTTGCAGCAGACGCCGCAGGTCGCGACGCGGCCGGCGTGGGCTTGCTGCCCTTGTTGCTCCGGCGCGCTTTTTCGATGTCGTCGCGATCGAGCGTGTGGATGGCGCGGGCCGCTCCCGGGGTGTCAACCTTCTCGAGGACTGATTCGGCGCTGGCGGCTGGCGTTGGCCTTGCGGCCGCGGGCGGCGCAGCGGGAGCCGCCACCACCGGCGCAACGATGGCCGCTTCGAAGGCCTTGGCCAATGCGCCGGCGGATGCGGTGCGCTTGGCGGGATCCTTGTCGAGCGCCTGGTCAAACACCTGCTGCAGTGCAGCCGGCCAGCGCACGTCGTTCTTGACGGTAATGAGCGGACGCGGCGTGGACACGAGCCGCGCGGTCATGCCGCGGTCGGGCGTGTTGGTGTCGAACGGCATGTCGAGCGTGAGGCACTGATAGGCCACAAGAGCCAGCGCGTACACGTCGCTGCGATGATCGATGTCGCTGCCGAGCAACTGCTCGGGACTCATGAACTCGGGCGTGCCGACGACAAAACCGGTGCGCGTGAGGCCGGACTCCTTTTCGTTGCTGCCGATGGCTTTGGCAATGCCGAAGTCCACAACCTTGCAGCGATCGCTGCCGTCCGCGTCATCCACCGTGACGAGGATGTTGTCGGGCTTGAGGTCACGGTGCACGATGCCGAGGCGATGCGCGGCGTCGAGGCCGTCGGCGACCTGGCGGATGATGCGTGCGGTGCGTTCGAGTGAGAGCGGCCCGGACTTGGCGAGCACATTCTTGAGTGTGTCCCCGCTCACATACTCCATGGCCAGATACACCAGGCCATCGCCCGTCTCACCGAAGTCGAAGACGCGCGCCACGCGCTCATGCTCAATGCGGCTGGCATTGGCGGCCTCGCGATTGAAGCGGGCCACGGACGCCGGATCCTTGAGCAACTCGGGCCGCAGGACCTTGATGGCAGCCTGGAGGGGCAGTCGCACATGGCGGGCAAGGTACACCTTGCCCATGCCGCCCTCGCCGAGGAGGTCGGTGACGAGGTAGCGATCGGCAACGACCGACCCGATCAGGTCGCCTTCAGGATCTGCCGCGCGCAGCGTGGAGCCGTCGGCGGGGCAGAAGATGTTGGAATCGGCGTAGCTGGTCCCGCAAACGGGGCAGACTTTGGGCATGCTGGGGAAATGCGGTATGTTCCGGGGAATCACCCAACGGAGAATATGCTGATGACCGTCTCTCTGCTGTCCCGCCGCATGCGTCGGGCCCTGATGGCGCCCGTAACGCGCAGGTTGCGTTTGCCCGGTCTGGGCTTGTCCCTGCTGGCCGTGACCTCAACCGCGGGTGTCGTGTCGGCCCAGGGAAGCGGCGGGAAGCCGACCGTGGCCGTGATGTACTTTACCAACGGGGCCTTGGCGAACAATGCCGATTATGCGCCGCTGAGCAAGGGGTTGGCCGAAATGCTCATTACGGAGCTGGCGGCGAACACGAACATCCGGGTGGTGGAGCGCGACCGCCTGCAGGCCCTGCTCGAGGAGCAGAACCTGGGGGCGAGCGGCCGGGTGGAGAAGGAAACCGCCGCCAAGATCGGCAAAACGCTCGGCGCATTGCACATGCTGATGGGCAGTTTCGTGATCGACCCCAAGGAGCGCATGCGCATGGACGTGCGAGCCATCAACACGGAAACGTCCGAGCTGGAGTACGCCGCGACCGTGACGGGCAAGGCCGACAACATGCTGGAGCTGCTGTCACAGCTGGGTGCCAAGCTGAACGCGGGGCTCAAGTTGCCCGCGGTGCCAGCCGGCGTGCAGGAAGGCGCGGCGGTTGGCGCCAAGGGACCCAATCAGCTCAAGTCCATGATGTTGCTGAGCCGCGCGCTCGAGCAGCAGGATCGCAAGAACAACACGCAGGCCATTGCGCTCTACAAGGAATCGCTGGCCGCCAATCCCGACAACGCGCGGGCCAAGACGCTGCTGGCCAGTCTGGAGCGCGGCACAAAGGAGTAAGTACGGCGCAGAACGCGTGACCGGCTGAACACAAAAACAAACGGGGGTGATCCACTCGGATCACCCCCGTTTGTCGTACCCTGTCTGGTTGTGGTCAGTTCGTCATGACCTGGAGGTCATGTCCCCTTGCGGACCTTGGACCGCACGTTGGACGCCGGCGAGAAGAATGTGGCGCTGATCGTCGACGTTGTGTTCACGCCCGTGATGGCGTAATCGGTGCAGGGACTGCTGCTCATGGCGCAGATGGACCCGCTGCCAAAAAATCCGTTCGCGCCGTTGAAGCCGTTGAGGAACACGGTGAAGCCCGCTCCACTGGGGACGGACAGGTTGCAGATGGTCGTGGGACTGTTGTCGCCCTGCGCGCGCGAACAGCTTGGCGAGAAGTTGTTGCCGCTGATGGCGAGGATACCGCCTTCCGAACCCGAGAGCGTCACGGTGATCGTCACGGGCGGCACGGGAATGAAGCGGGCCGTGACTTCCACGTTGCCGTTGGCCGTGAGCGTGCAGGACGAACTGCTGCCAAACGAGGCGCAGGCCCCGCCCCATCCCGCGAAGCTTTGTCCGCTTTGCGGCAGGGCGAGGAGTGTTACGCTCGTCCCACCCGGCACGGACTGCACGCAGGTACTGCCGCTTTGCACGGTCGTGCCAGTGAATGTGCAGTCGATGCCGTTGGAATACATCTCCATCGGGTCATCGATGAGGATGGTGCCGGTACCGGTGTTGTTCGACTCGGGGCTCACCGAGATAAGTCCCGTGGGCGGACCGAACGTGGCCGTTACGCTGGCGTTCTGCGTAACGATGAACGTGCAGGTCACCGAGCTCGAGGCACAGGCGCCGCTGTAACCCGAGAACGTCTGGTCGACACCCGGCGAGGCCGTGAGCGTGAGGTTGCGGCTCACGTCCACCAGCGTGGTGCACTGGCGGCTGCTTTCGCCCTCGGCGAGCGTGCAGGTGAAGCCGCTGCTCGTGGACACCGACCCGAATCCGCCCTGCGAACCGGCGGCGAGGTTGAGCGTGAGCAGCACCTGGCGGCGCGTGAACACCGCGGTGACCGTGCGGGCCTGATCGACGGTGACCTGACAGAGTCCCGTGCCGCTGCAGGCGCCGGTCCAGCCACTGAAGTTGCTCTCGCCGTCCGGGATGGCGGTGAGCGTGAGCGTCGTGCCGTTGGGCACGGTGGCGCTGCAGGTTCCGCTGTTGGAGCCGTTGGCGCGCAGGCAGCTGATGACACTGCCCGCGAACACCTGACCGTCACCCGTGCCCGTGGGCACGACGGTGATGACCGCCGGCGGATCGAACTGCGCGGTCACATTGCGCTGCGTGCCGGTGATGGGCAGCACGCAGGTGGTGCCCACCTGGCCTGCACAGTCGCCGCCCCAGCCACGGAAGGAATTGCCCGAGAGCGCTGCCGCAGACAGGGTGATGCTGGTGCCCTCGTTGAAGAGCGCGGTGCACGCGCCCTGGCCACTGGCTCCCACGAGGTTGCAGGAGATGCCGGCCGGCGTGGAGGTGATGATGCCACGGCCCTCACCCGTGCCACGAATGGACACCGTGACCGGTGCCTCGAAGCGCGCGTTGACCGTGCGGTCGCCGTTCATGGTGACCTGGCAGGTGGTGGCGGTGCTGCCCGAACAGGCGTCCCCACTCCAACCGCGGAAGATGCTCTGTCCGGCCGGCGTGACCGACAGCGTGACCACGGCGCCTTCGACGAACGTGCCGCTGCAGGTGCCGGTGGTGGTGCCACCCTGCGACACGCAGAGAATGCCGCCCTGATCGGCGTTGATGGTGCCCAGACCCGAGCCGCTGCCGGTAAGGCGCAGCGTGCGCAGCGCGCGGAACACGATACCCACGTTGCGTGCCGCATTCATGTTCACCGTGCAGGCGGCGCCCTGCGTGCCGGCGCAGTCACCCGCCCAGCCCACCAGTTCACTGCCTGAGGCCGGTGTGGCCGTGATCACCACCGACTGATCGCCGGGGAAGGTGAAGCTGCAGGCGCCCGTGGCCTGCTGCCCGCTGATGGTGCAGTTGATGCCCGCGGGCGCCGAGGTGAGCGTACCGTTGCCGCTGAATCCCGACGAGGCAATGGTGAGCACCTGCGGCTGCGGCACGACGCGCACGTCGACGGAGGCGAGGCGGTTGCCCACTTCGGCCACAATGCGCGTGACACCCGGTGCGACCGCGGTCACCACACCGGCCGCATTCACCGTAGCCACGCTGGGTGCGCTGCTGCTGAAGGTGGGGGTGCGACCCGTGACCGTCTGACCCGCGCCGTTGGTGATCTGCGCGGTGAGGGCCATGGTGCGCGCCACTTCCACACGCAACGGCTGACCCGGCCCGACTACATTGGCTGGCGGCGCGGTGAGCGTGATGTTGGCGATGTCGGTGAGCGGGATGGGGTCGGTGACCGTGTTGGTCTGACCCGGACGAAGCGAGAAGGGCCCGATGCGCTGGCGATCAACACTCAGTCCGTCGAGCAACAGCTCGAGTTCGAGTTCGACCACGCACTCATCGCTGGCCACCGCGCCGGAGAGGCCGGCCCGATTGGCGTCCCGCAGACAGTTGGCGAGGTCGAGCCCGATGGGGACCTGCTGACTACCGGCGGTATTGAGTGCGATGGTCTGCGTGGACAGCGGCACGGTGCCGCCGGCCGCGAGGAGATAGCGGGCGCTGACCCGCACCTGCGCGGTCTGCGCCGTGTTGGCCTGCACCGCCATGGAGAAGGCGACGCGGGCGGGCTGGTCGGTGCCCGGGGCGACGACGTCGTTATCGCCGGCACAGGCACTGAGCAGCGCGGACATCGCGCAGGCCGCGCCGAGGCGCAGTGCGCCGGGGCGCAGCACGCGCGTCAGGCGGAAAGGAAGCATGGTTGGCATGGGCGATTAGAACCGGGTCGCGATGACGAGACCCGCAGTGCCGCCAAAGAAGGCAGTCCGGGGTGCCGTGCCGGTGATGCGCGGGCGAAGCTGACCGCCCTGCGCGCGGAGGTACGGCTGGATGGTGAAGGTGCCGGCGCGGTGCACGAGACCGAGCGTGCCGCCGCCGCTGATGACACCCGACGTGGCCAGACCCTGATTGATGGCCAGGCCGGAGTGCATGCGGCCATCACCAGTGAAGAGCAGGTCGGTGGAACCCGAGAGCGGAATGCTGGTGCGCAGACCACCGTCGAAGTAGTTGCCGCTGGTGCCGGCCACTTCGCGGCCATCGCGTTCGTAGCGCGTGCGGAAGCGGTTGGAGCCCCAGAGCACGAATTCACGCACGCGCGGCACGGCAAACTGGATCTGCACGTCGGTGGTGTAGATCGGACCCAGCGTGACGGTGGCCAGCGGGGCCGCCGCACTGCCCGCGGCCGGATTGCGCAGCTCATCGTCAGCAAACACGTCCACGGCGCCGGTGAGGCTCACGCGATGACCGCCGATGAGGCGATCAAGACCGAGGGAGCCACGCACCACATTGCCGGGCTGGAAGTCCACCGAGGGCGAACCCGCCGCGATGGCGGCGATGGGCTGATAGGTGCCGCGCAGTTCGTACGAGCCACCGATGGCCACCGCCCAACCGAGCACTTGCTTGGCGGCCACGAGACCGACCGTGCCACTGGGGCCCGCGCCAACGGGCGGCGTGCCGAGGCCCAGCGCCGGAGCGGCAATGGCGCGCAGCACGGTGAGGTTGCTGTTGGTGAGCTCGGTCTTGCCGGTGGGCACATTGCCGCCGGCCGTGAACGTGATGGCGTCGTTGAACAGGCGACCAGTGGCGCGTACACGCACGTCGGTGGGGCCGTACAACGTGGATGTTGTGCGGGAGCCGGCCGAGCCAAGCTTGGGATCGTAGGTCAGGCGCGCGTACGAGAAGGCCGACTGCACGTCCACCGTCCAGGCTGTGCCGATGGGCAGGGCCAGACTCACGGGGACGGAGAACTGCTCGATGCTGCGCAGACGGATGGAGTCGCGTCCGCCAACGCCCGGCTGCTGAAAGCCGACGCCGCCAAACGAAATGACATCAGCGGTGGCGCCGGCGGCAATGATGCCGGTGCCAATGAGACGATCCTGGGCCGAGAGAGCAGCCGGCAGGCCGAGCGCGAGCACGCAGCCGGCCAGCGCGCCGATGCCTCGGGTGTGAAGCGTAGGCGAGGTCATGGGCGGATGATGGTGATGATGACGGTGGCCTGCGCCGCCGGGAACGAGGGATCGAGAGCCGAGCTCACGGCGCGCGACACGTTGGTGATGAGGTCGAGCGGACGGTTGAGTCGGTCGACCGTGCTGGAGATGGCGCCGTCGAGCGGGCGCACACCGGGCACGAGCACCGGCGAGCCGGTGCCGATGGCGCCGATGGCGCGCACATCGAGTTCGCGCGTACGGGCCTGACGGAATGACGGGTCGAGTCGCTGCGCCTCACGGAAGGCTGCCGAGGCACCGCGGAAGTCGCCGTCGTAGAAGCGCTGCATGCCCTTGCCATAGGCCAGCAGGGCCGCGACGCTCTTGGTGGGCTGCTGCTCCACCTCGGCGCGCTCGGCCGGCGTGAGCACCACGCCTAGCGACTCGAACAACCGCAGCACCAGGGCCTTTTCCGCGGCCAGGATTTCATTGAGCGGGGCGCTGGCGTCCACGGCCTGCGTGACGGTCGCGCGTTCCACGTCGCCGATGCGCGCGCCCAGGCGCAGCGTGTTGCCACCGGGCATGGCCTGCACCGAACCAAACACGAGCTTCTCGGCGCTCACCAGCTTGCCCACACGCGGCGCGGTGGCCGAGTCAACGCGGCCGGAAGCCGCGAGGTCGAGTTCGCGCAGTACTTCGCCGAAGCGCGCCCGCTCGACCACGCGCACGGACTTGCTGCGCGAGAGGTCGGTGGAGACGAGGTCGGCGAGCGCGAAGGCCAGCGGTGTGAGTGTGGTGTCGTTGGTGGGCGCCGCGAAGGGCGGGACGCCGACGGTGCCGCGGGCACTGAGTCGGCCCGCTTCGCCGGCCAGAGCCTGGGCATCGGCGGCGGCAGGGGTGGGCGCGGGATTGGCGCGCGGGCCGCTGCAGGCGGCCACGAGCACGGCGAGTGCCGGGAAGGCTGGGGCGTACCAGGCGCGGGCGGTACGCGGATGCATGCGCGGCGGGCGCAGTCGCATTGGCAGCTTGGTGAGAGACAAGGTCGGGGGCCGACGTGCGTCGGCACCGGCTTGCACGCGATTCTTCAATCGGTGCAATCGTGCGAATGTGTGATATAGCCAGTGGAGAATCAAGCGAAGCGTGCGGGAAGTGCATAACCTTCCCGTAACCTCTGTCCGGTGGGAGATGCCATGCCGAGTTCCTTGCCGCCATCGATGTCGTGTTCCGTGTCCCTTCCGGCCCGCCGTGTGACACTCGTCACCATGACGGCACTCGGCGTCTCGCTGCTGCTGGGCGCCTGCGCCACGAATCCGGTGACGGGACGTCGCGAGCTGTCCCTGGTGTCGGAAGCGCAGGAAATCCAGATGGGCAAGCAGGCCTCACAGAACGATGTGCGGCGCGTGGGAGAACTGGCCGGCACCCCGGCGGAGGCGCTGGTCAAACGCATCGGGGTGCGCATGGCGGCGCAGTCGGAACGTCCGTCGCTGCCTTGGGAATTTCATCTGCTCGACGACGCGGCCGTGAATGCCTTTGCCTATCCGGGCGGGTTCATCTTTGTCACGCGCGGGCTGCTCACGCATCTGAACAGCGAGGCCGAACTGGCCGAAGTCATTGGCCACGAGATCGGGCACGTGACGGCCAAACATTCGGTGGCGCAAATGAGTCAGGCGCAGCTGGCGCAGATTGGGCTCGTGGGCGCGAGCATCTTTTCGTCGACCGTGGCCAAGTACGGTGATGTGCTGGGCACGGGCGCGTCCCTGCTGTTCCTCAAGTTCGGACGCGATGACGAGCTGCAGTCCGATGCGCTGGGCTTCAAGTACTCACTGGCACTCAAGTACGATGTGCGCGAGTCGCCCAAGGTGTTCACCACGCTCGGCCGCCTGAGCGGCGGCGCGGGTCGCATTCCCGAGTGGCAGAGCACGCACCCCGACCCGGGCAATCGCGTGCAGCGTGCCGAGCAGCGCATTGCGGCCACGCCGCCGGCGGAGTTGCAGGGGCTGACGGTGAACCGCGACAGCTATCTCAAGCTGCTCGACGGCATGGTGTTCGGCGAGAATCCGCGTCAGGGTTACTTCAAGGGCGTGCGTTTTCTGCATCCGGACCTGCAGTTCCAGCTCGACTTCCCGGCCAATTGGCGCACAGCCAATCAGCCGGAGGCCGTGGTGGGCTTGAGTCCCGATCAGCAGGCGCAGATGGTGCTGCAACTGGCCGAGGGCACACCGGCGGCCGCGGTGTCGCGCTTCGTGCAGCAGCAGGGCATCACCGTCAAACAGACGTCGCAGAACTCGGTCAATGGGCTGGCGTCGGCGCAGGCCAGCTTTGATGCGCAGACCGAATCCGGTGTGCTGAACGGACTGGTGGTGGCGGTGGCGCATCGCAATCAGACCTACCTGCTACTGGGGCTCACCGTGCCGGCGGTTGCGGGACAGCGTGGTCCCGAACTCGAGGCGTCCATGCGTTCGTTCCGCCCGGTGACCGACCAGGCGGTGCTGAATGTGCAGCCGGCCAAGGTGCAACTGATGACGCTGCCGCAGCGCATGACGGCGCAGGAGTTCGTGCAGCGCTATCCGAGCAGCATCCCGGCCGAGCAGGTGTACATCATCAACGGCGTGGAGGCGGCGACGACGCTGCCGTCGGGGACCGTGGTGAAGCGCGTGGTAGGTGGCGTGACGCCGTAAGCGGCGCGGCGCTCGCTCGTCAGCCGGAGGTGACGTGCTGATGGTGCGGCGCGCGGAGGGCGGCGCGTAGCAGCACGGTGCCCAGCACGCACACGGCGGCGCCGACCACAAAGGGCCAGGTGAGTCCGGCCAACTGGGCCACGCCGCTGGCCACCATGGGGCCCACCACGCGCCCGAGCGAGGCGGCGCCCTGGTGTGCGCCCAGCACCCCGCCGCGTTCGTGCGGCTCGGCGGCAGCGGCCACGAGGCCGCTCATGCTGGGGTTGAAGCAGGCCGAGCCCACGGCAAAGAGGGCCAGTGTGCCGCAAAGCCAGAACACCGACTGTGCGAGCGGAATGCCGGCGAGGCCGAGGGCGATCATGACCGTGCCAAACTGCGCGAGGGCCGGGGCACCAAAGCGTTGCGTCAGCCGGCCAATGACGCCGGCCTGAATGGACACGGAGATGGCGCCCGTAATGCCGTAGACCCAGCCCAGCGTGCGTGGCCCGATGCCCAATCGTTCGGCACCGAACAGGGCCATGGTGCTCTGGAAGATGGCTACGGCCGCGACTACGACGAGCGTGGCAAAGAGCAGATCGCGCAGAATGGGGCGGCGGAAGTACGCCGAGAGCGGCTGACGTGTGCTGGTCTTGCTGCGACGCGCTTCGGGCGGCAGGGATTCGGGCAGGCGAAAGACCGTGAGCGCAAAGGCCAGCAGAGAGAGCAGGGCGGCGGCATGCGCCACGCGGCCCATGGAGGACCCGTCGTCGGCATTGCCGGCCAGGAGTCCGCCAAGAGCCGGTCCGAGGATGAAGCCCATGCCGAAGGCCGAACCGAGCAGGCCGAGGGCCTTGGGGCGGGTGGCGTCGGTGGTGATGTCGGTGGTGTAGGCGTAGGCCGTGGAGATGTTGCCGGCCGCGAGCCCGGAGATGATGCGCGAGATGGCGAGCGTGAGCCCGGTGTCGGCGTAGGCCAGCATCCACGAGGCGGCCGCGTTGGCCAACAGGGTGGCCAGCAACACGGGGCGTCGGCCGATGCGATCGGACAGCCCGCCCCAGAGGGGTGCGCCGACCAGTTGCCCCACCGAGTAGAGCCCGAGGAAGAAGATGACCGACGACGGCGCCACCCCGATGCGCTCCGCGTAGAACGGGAACACCGGGATGATCATGCCGAAGCCGATCAGGTCGAGAAAAACGACGAGGAAAAGCGTGAACACGGGCGGAGGGGTGGCTGAGGCGAGCGTAAGCGCGAAGATTGGGGCATGACCTCCGCTCCCGGCAGTCCCGATCCCGCGCGTTCGGCGCAAATTCTCGACGACCTGCAGGATGCGGTGCAGCGCATGCATGTGCTGACCAAGTCGCCCCGCGTGGTACTGGCGGCCGGCACACGGTATGAGGGCGCCCGTCCCATGGCCTGGCAGGTGCTGTTCGAGCGCAGCCTGGGCCCCGGGCATCCGGCTGTGGTGTACCGCGGGGGCAGCGCCACCACTCTGCCACGGGTGCTGATGGACGGCTTTGACTCCGAGCCAACGCTGGCGCCCGACTGGGCGGTTTCCCGATTGGGCGACGCGATGCGTGCCGGGCCCGTGGTGCAGGTGTTTCGCGCCGACCGTCTGCCCGATGATGTGAGTCGCGCGCTGGTGGGCGTGCTGGTGTTCGAGGAGGACGGTCTCACGCTGGCCGGCGTGCGCGCGCTCACGCAGGAACTCGGTCTCGCGTGAAGCGTGATGGCTGACACGAATGACAATGTGAGCGCGAATGCACACGCCACGGCGACGGCCGATGCGAAGGCAGCGTCAAGCGCGGCGTTGGTAAAGACCAGACGGGTTCCGCGTGAGCTGCGCGCGTGGAAGGCTCTGCGCGTGGCGCGGCAACTGCCGGACGGTGTGTCCGACCCGGCATTTCGTGCGTTGGTGCAGCGCATCGATGGTGGACCCATGCATACCAGTCCACCGGTCGCGCTTTATGCCGACGGCGAAGCGGCGTTCGCGCGCATGGGTGAAGCGATTGCGTCGGCCGTGCGCGAGGTGCTGGTGGAGACCTACATCCTGCGCGACGATCGTATTGGCGAAGCGGTGCAGACGGCGCTGCTGGCCTGTGCAGCGCGCGGTGTGCGCGTCTGTGTGCTGGCCGACGCGGTGGGGTCGTTCACAACGCGCGAGCGCTTCTGGGATCGGCTCACCGCAGGCGGTGTGGCCGTGCGGCACTTTCATCGCTTCTGGCATCATCCGCTCGAGGCACTGCGCCGCGATCATCGCAAGCTGCTGGTGGTGGATCGACGCGTGGCGTTCACCGGCGGCATGAACATCGCCGAAGAGTACGGGTCGAGTATTCGGCGGCACCATGACGCGTGGCGTGATTCGGCGGTCGAGCTGCGTGGGACGGTGGCCGAGGAGTTGGCGGCGGTGTTTGCCGAGGGCTGGGACCGCGCGCGCGGCGAGCCGCTCCCGGGCCTCGAGTACGTGAGCTGGGCCGATGGCGTGGTGCATGGCCCCCCGCGTGTCGAGCGGCCGTTCAGTGCGCGGGCGCTGAGTGCACGCGTGCAATGGCAGGTGCAGAGCCGTCTGGCGCGGCGGTTGGCGCGTCGTCGTGATCGGACACGGGGCCGACTGGTGCGGCGTCCGCTGGGTGAGACGGGCACACCAGACGGTGACGAGCCGTCGGTGCTGGTGCTCGATCCTCGTCCGGGTCGGGCGCAGCGCGAGACGCTCACCATTCTCGCGGCGCTGGTGGGTGGCGCGCGCAAGCGGCTGTGGATTACGACACCGTACTTCGCGCCACCCACGCGGGCGCTGCGCATGCTGGCGGCCGCGGCCGCGCGCGGTGTGGATGTGCGGCTGCTCTTGCCCAGTGCGCGCACCGATGTGCCGCTGGTGCGGCACGCGGCGCATGGCGCCTATGGCATGCTGCTCAAGCGGGGGGTGCGCATTTACGAATATGCGGCGGCCACGCTGCACGCCAAAACGCTGGTGGTGGACGACGTCGTGGGACTGATCGGGTCGTCCAACCTGGATTTTCGATCGTTCTGGCTGAATGCGGAGTGCAATGTGCTGGTGTTCGACGAGGGATTTGCGGGTGAACTGGCGGAGGATTTTCTGGAGGATGTGGCGGACAGTGTGGAGATTGTCGCTTCTGACTGGGAGGCGCGGGGTCTGGGGCACAGGCTGCTGGACGCTGGGGCGCGGGCCATGCGGTGGGCGCTGTAGTCCATGTCGTGTGCGGGAATCCCTGACGATTGGCGTGTCTCTCCCCGATAGAGGAACGGCTGGAAAAGTGCGACCCTCTGCACTGTGTCGCGTGTCGGGGGTCAAAACGCCGAAGGCAGGTGGTGGACCCGATGCGCCAACTGGTGTGCTGCACCAGGAGGGTTGTTCATGTCCGCCATTCAGCGTGCTGCCGTGCGTTCGTCCTCTCCTCTGGCCACCGCCGTCGGTGGTCCCATTCTCGTGGCCAGTGACGGCACGTCGGTTTCCAGCGACGCGCTGTTCAATGCCGCGCGGCTGGCGGCGCGTGCGTATGGGGGCGAGATCGCCATCCTTGGTGTGAGCGAGCCCGTGCCGGGTGTGGCGGCGGGTGTGGATGTGTTGCCGGTGCCGCCGGCGCTGGACGAGGTGCGGCGGCAGCATCTGCTGGACGACCTGCGCCGGGAGGTGTCGGTGTCGGCGTCGGGCGACCCGGCCTGGCCGATTCATGCGCTGATCGGTTCGCCGGCACGCACGCTGGCCATGGCCGCCGATCAGCAGCATGCCACGGTCATCGTGATGGGCATCGGGCGGCACAATCCGCTCGATCGGCTGTTCGGCACGGAGACCACGCTGGCCACGCTGCGCGAGTCGCGGGTGCCGATTCTGGCGGTGGGGCCAACCTTCCCGTCGCAGCCGGTGCGCGCCGTGGTGGGGCTCGACTTCAGCGTGGCCAGCGTGCAGGCCGCGCACATGGCGCTGCAGTTGCTGCCACCGGGCGGGCAACTCACGCTGGTGCATGTGCGGCCGCGGTTTGAACACCCGTCGTCGGAGTGGGCGGCCTGGGATGCCGACTACGGGCGCACGTTGCCGCCGCTGTTCGAGCAGGTGCGCGCGCAGCTCGATGTGCCGGACCACGTGCTGGTGGAGACGGTCACGCTGCGCGGCGATCCGGCGCCAAGTCTGCTGGCGTATGCGCAGCAGGTGAACGCCGAACTGCTGGCGGTGGGCACGCAGCGGCACAGCCTGTACGAGCGCATCCTGGTGGGCAGCGTGGCCACGAAGGTGCTGCGGACGGCGAAGATCGGCGTGCTGGCGGTGCCGGGGAATGCTCGCGAGACCGAATGAGTAGGGGTGCGCGCGCGAGGTCCCAGGCACACAAACAAAGGCCACCGCATGGTATGGCTCGCCTCAACCCTCGCTGCGCGGTGACCCCTCTTTGACGCTCAGAACACCCGCACGTTGATGTATCGCCGCGGATTCTTCTTGATGTCGGCGATGAGCACGCGCAGCTCACGCACTAGCGAGTCGCTCTGCTGATACAGCGCCGGATCGTTGAGCATGAGACCGATGGTGCCGTCACGGCTGTTGGCCTTGGCGAACACGGTGTCGGCCCGCGCCACGGCGCGCGATAGTTGCGACTCGGCGCGGTCGAGGCGTGCAGTGATGTCGCGCAGTGAGGCCGTGGTGGCGGCGAGTTCCTTGGCGGCGCTCTGCGTGTTGCCCACAATGGCCTGGATTTCGCCGCGGCTGGTGGCGGAGTCGAGACGCGAGGAGAATGCGTTGAGCTTGAACGCCGCGTTGTTCACGGTTTCGAGACCGGACTGCACGTCCGTGCTGATGCGATCGAGATTGCGCGACTGCACCTTGATGGTGCGCGCCAGCTCGGTGGACAGCTCGGCCACGTTACGAATGGACGCACGCAGTTCCTTGGCCGCCTCGTCATCGAAGGCCACCTGCACCCGCTCGGCCACCTTGGCCACGTCGCCGGAAATGCGGCCGGCCACGGCCGTGAGCTGCGCAATGTCGGGCAGCACGGCACCCGCCAAGGTGTCGCTGGTGGTGCGGGCCTCGGCAATGGCGGCACGCAGTTCGCGGTCGTTGGGAATGCCGTCGCGCGACATGACGGTGGCCTGCCACTCGCCGAAGAGACTGGAGGCGGCCAGCAGCACGATGGGATCGGCGGGCAGGTCGACACTGCGGTCGATGCCCAACTTGAGCACCACCCAGTCGTTGTCGCCCAGAGCGATGGCTTCCACGCGGCCGGCGCGCACGCCGCGAATGACGACGGGATTGCCAAGCGATACGCCACCCACGTCGCGCGAACGCACGGTGAGATGGCGCGTGCGGCCACCCAGGTCGGCCTGCTTGAGCCAGAGCGTGCCACCGATGAGCACGACGGTGATCACAATGACCGTGAGGCCCACGACAAAATCGCTGATGCGTTTTGGAGAGGTCATCGCAGGGAACGGTTGGTGAGCCAGACGAGGGCCCAGAACGCGTCAAGCACGAGAATCATGACGGCGGAAATGACGACGGCGCGTGTGGCACTGCGGCCCACACCCTGCGCGCCACCCATGGTGGTGAGCCCCGCACGGCAGCCAATGAGCGCCACGGCGGCTCCGAAGCTTGCAGACTTGACGAGGCCGTAGCGCACGTCGAAATCCTGGAAGAAAATGCGCACGCCCTTGAGAAATTGCGGCGTGGAGAGATCGAGCAGCGACAACGACGCCAGCCAGCCCGAGATCAGTCCCACGACCATGGCCACGCCCACCACCATGGGAAACATGAGTGCCGAGGCCAGCACGCGTGGCACGACGAGATGACTCATGGGGTCGAAGGTGAGCGTCTCGAGTGCGTCGATCTGCTCCGTGACACGCATGGTGCCCAGCTCGGCGGCAATGTTGGCCCCCACACGGCCCGCCAGTGCGAGGCCGGTGAGCACCGGTGCGAGCTCGAGCGTGACGGTCTTCTGCACCAGCGTGCCGACAAAGTACGGTGGTACCATGTCTCCCACACTGTAGCTGGCCAACAGGGCAAGCACGATGCCCGTGAAGAGTGCAATGAAGATGCCGATGGGCAGTGACCCCACACCCAGCGTGCGTGCGTGGGTGGAGAACTCGGGCACCCATTCACGTGTCTCGCGCATCGCGCGCAGTACTTCGCCCGTGAAGTGCGCGCCGGCGCCCACGGGTTCGAGCAGACGTCGTGCAAGACGTCCGACGTTGCTGATGCCACGCGTGACGGCCGTGCTCATGGCCATCCCAGCGCGAGACCGAGCACCAGCCCCACGGCCAGCACGGCCAGTCCACCGGCCACATGCAGGCGGTAGCGCGCCCCACCAAGCACAAGCGCCATGCTGCCCTTGAGCACCGTGTTGGACAGCACGCCAATACCCATGGCCGCTGCGGCCACCGGCACCTGCTCCGGCACACTGCCGTAGCGCGCCATGGACACGGTCAGCGCGTCGACGTCGGTGAGGCCCAGCAGGGTGGCCGACGCGAGCACACCGGTTTCGCCGGCGGCCCGCTGCACCCAGGCAATGGCAAAGAGCACGACCTGAAAGGCCACGGCCATTTGCAGCGACGATGCCAGACCAAGCGGGTTCTGTCCAAGGGCGGCGTCGACGCCGTCGCGCGGCGCGGATGCGCCGGGGCGCGTACTGCGCTCGCGCCACAACACAAAGGCAATGAGCGAGAGCCCGGCCACAAAGGACGGTCCGAGGATGGTGATGGCGGCCAGACCCACGGCGGGCTGCAGCATGGCGGAGATGACGAGCACGCGTGGCACGAGTACGGTGCAGGCGGCCACCACGCCGAGCGCGAGGGGCAACGCGAGGGATTCGTCGTCGCGACTGCGGCGACTGAAGGTGAGGGTGACGGCAGTGGACGACACGAGTCCGCCGAGCAGACCGGTGACGGCCAGGCCCCGGGTTTCGCCGATGACGCGGCGCGCGATGTAGCCGGCAAAGTTGAGCGCCGAGAACACGAGCACGACGATCCAGAGCTGCCGCGGACGGAAGGCGTCGTAGGGTCCGAAGGCGCCGTCGGGAATGAGGGGCAGGACAATGAGCGCCAGCACAGCAAACTGCAGGGCGGCGCGCATTTCAGTGGGCGCGACCTTGGCGAGGATCTCCTGGAGCTTGGACTTTTCGGCCAGTAGGAGTACCACGAGGGCCGCGGCGGCGCTGGCCATGGTGCGGAAGCCGAGGCCGGCGGTGGTTCCCATGGCCACCACCACGAGGGCTACGACTTCGGTGGTGCTGTCGGGGGTGGTGCCGGGGCGCTGCATGGCGGCGCGATAGGCGGCTACCACAAACAACATGGCGCCGCCGATCAGGACGGCCGCGATCAGGGCGTAGTCCAGACGGAGGAACCAGCCTGCAAACCCGCCAACCAGCCCGAGCAGGGCAAAGGTGCGGGCGCCGCCAAAGCGGCCGTCCGGGCCGTGGGTGTGACCGGACCATTCCCGTTCAATGCCGACGGCGAGTCCGATCAGCACGGCGGTGAATAAATGCCCGGCGATTGCGAGGTCCAGCATACCTTGGAAACTACAGTCGGGGTTTGGAGAAAAGCGTAAGGGGAATGACGTAAGGTGTGGGGCGGGAAGAAACGGCGGGCGAAACTGCGGTCGGGGTCTTGGCAGGGGTCGGGGTCGGGGTCGGGGTCTGGGTCGGGGTCGGGGCTATCCTTTTATCCGGATAGTCGGATATATTCCGCCGCATGACCGCGCCCCGGCTGCCAATCCACGACCACATGACCGAGTTGGCCGACCCTACGCGGGGTCGGCTGCTGGCGGCGTTGGAGCGGCAGGAGCTCACGGTGGGCGAGCTGGCGCTGGCCCTGCAGCTGCCGCAGAGCACCGTGAGCCGTCACCTCAAGATCCTGCTCGATCAGGGCTGGGTGGCCTCGCGGGCCGAGGGGGCGAGCCGCTGGTACCGCCTCCACTCGGCGCTCAATGCGCGCATGCAGGCGCTGTGGACGCTGGTGCATGAGGCCTTTGTGCACACGCCGGTGGCGCTGCAGGACGCGGCGCGACTGGATGCCGTGGTACAGGCGCGGCGCAGCACCACGCAGTCGTTTTTTGCCAGTGCGAGCGCCGAGTGGGATGCGCTGCGCAGCGAAATGTTTGGTGCGCGCGCGGACCTGAGTGCGCTGCTGGCCCTGCTCGACCCTACGTGGGTGGTGGGTGACCTGGGCTGCGGTACCGGCGCTCTGAGTGCCGCGCTCGCGCCGCATGTGCACACGGTACATGCCGTGGACGCGTCGCCGGCCATGCTGTCGGCCGCCGGTGCGCGACTGGCGGGTCTGCACAATGTGCAGCTGCATGACGGCGCACTCGAGGCGTTGCCACTCGATGATCACACGCTCGATGTCGCGGTCCTGATGCTGGTGCTGCATCACGTGCCGGACCCGCTGCGTGCGCTGCGCGAGGTGCAACGAGTCCTGCGACCCGCCGGGCGTGTGCTCATTGCCGATATGCGTCCGCATGCGCAGGAGCGATACCGGGAAACCATGGGCCACATGTGGCTGGGTTTCTCCGAGCAGGAGTTGCAGCGCTGGTTGCACGAAGCCGGCTTTGAGGTCGTTCGCTACACGGCATTGCCGGTTGATGCGGCGGCCAGTGGGCCGGCGATGTTCAGTTGTACGGCGGTCGCGGTACCGGCGCCCAGTCTGGTTCTAGCGTGATCGTCTGGCTTCTTCACTGATCAGTTCCGGGTGTTGAGTTCAGGTTTCGAGTTGTAGGTCACTTTCGACTCGATACTCCAACGCAAAACTCGAAACTGATCGGTTCAATACGTTCGTTTCATCGGTACCACGGTCCTTCATCTCCATACTTCTCCATGTCCACTTCCGTCATGACCGAACACGGCGTCGCGCTGCTGACGTCACTCGACCGTCCCGCCTTTGCCGTGCGCGATCTCTCGCTCGCGGAGTGGGGTCGCAAGGAAATCCGTCTCGCCGAGCAGGAGATGCCGGGCCTGATGGCACTGCGCGCGGAGTACGGCGCGTCGCAGCCGCTCAAGGGCGCGAAGATCATGGGTTCGCTGCACATGACGGTGCAGACGGCGGTGCTCATCGAGACGCTCACCGCGCTGGGCGCCGACGTGCGCTGGGTGTCGTGCAACATCTTCTCCACGCAGGATCATGCGGCGGCGGCCGTGGCCGTGGGTCCGCAAGGCACGGTGGACAACCCCAAGGGCACGCCGGTCTTTGCGTGGAAGGGTGAGACGCTCGAGGAATACTGGTGGTGCACGGAGCAGGCGCTGATGTGGCCGGACGGCACGGGCCCCAACCTGCTGCTGGATGACGGCGGCGACGCTACGCTGCTGGTGCACAAGGGCGCCGAGTACGAAAAGACGGGCACGGTGCCGAGCTTTGACAGCGACAACGAGCCGGAAGAGTGGGGCGTGATTCTCGACCTGCTGCGCGTGGAGCAGCAGAAGAATCCGGGCCGCTGGACGAAGGTGCTGGCGGGCATTCGTGGTGTGTCGGAAGAGACCACCACGGGTGTGCACCGTCTCTACGAAATGGAGAAGGCCGGCACGCTGGCGTTCCCCGCCATCAACGTGAACGACGCCGTCACCAAGTCCAAGTTCGACAATCTGTACGGCTGCCGTCACTCGGTGGTGGACGGCCTCAATCGTGCGACCGACGTGATGCTGGCCGGCAAGATCGTGGTGGTGCTCGGCTACGGTGACGTGGGCAAGGGCTGCGCGCAGGCGCTCAAGGGTCAGGGCGCGCGTGTCGTCATCACGGAAATCGACCCGATCTGCGCGCTGCAGGCGGCGCTGGAAGGGTATCAGGTCACGACGCTCGAAGACATTGTGGAGCAGGCCGACATCTTCGTGAGCGCGACGGGCAACAAGAACGTCATCACCGTGGAACACATGAGCCGCATGAAGGACAAGGCCATCGTGTCCAACATCGGCCACTTCGACAACGAGATCGACATGGCCGGTCTCAAGAAGGTCGAAGGCATGAAGCGCATCAACATCAAGCCGCAGTATGACGAGTTCGTGCTGCCGAACGGGCGCTCCATTCTGGTGCTGGCCGAAGGCCGTCTCATGAATCTGGGCTGCGCCACGGGCCACCCGAGCTTCGTGATGAGCGCGAGCTTCAGCAATCAGGTGCTGGCGCAGCTCGAGCTGCACGCGCGAGCGGAGTCGTACGAGAAGAAGGTGTACACGCTGCCCAAGCACCTCGACGAGAAGGTGGCGCGACTGCACCTCGACAAGCTGGGCGTGAAGTTGACCACGTTGACGGCGGATCAGGCGAGCTACATTGGCGTGGATGTGAATGGGCCGTACAAGGCCGCCCACTACAAATACTGAACCAAAGAGTGGCGTAAGGTGTGACCGCGTAAGGTGGAACTGCGGGAAGGGACTGCAGGCGGGGCACTTGCGGGAACTGCGGGAACGGGACGGGGCAGGGAACTGCCCCGTCCCAGGTGGGTAGGGGGACGAAATTCCCTCCGCAGTTTCCCTCCCCAGGAGTACACAATGCCACGGCACGTGAAGTGGGTACCATTGGTTCTGCTGACCTCGGTTGGCGCGTCCCTATCAAGTGCGGCGCCGATTGCCGCGCAGGCCCGATTGTCCGGTGTGGTCTTCGACAGCGTGGCGGGCAAGCCGCTGGCGTCCGCCTTCGTGCAGGTGGCGATGGTGTCCGATCCGAGCGTGAGTCGCTCGGTGCGCGCCGATGACAAGGGTCGCTTCCGCGTGGACAGTCTGCAGCCAGGCAGTTGGATGCTGGCGGCCATGCATCCGCGCATCGACTCGCTTGGCATCGAGCAGCTCGCCAGAGTGGTGAGCGTAGGTGAGCGAGGGGAGCAACGCGCGACATTGGCCGTGCCGTCAGCGCGGCGTCTTGTGCGCGAGGCTTGTGGGGACAGCGCCACCGGCGATGCGGCGGGCTATCTGCATGGCCGACTGCGCCGTTTGCCGGGCGCGTCCGATACGGCGCAATTGGGTCTGGTGGAGGTGCGCTGGGTGGACATGATGGTGTCGGTGACGCGTGGGGTGGGGGTGACCCGGGTGCCGAGGCGCGAAGTCATGCCGGCCCGACCCGATGGTGCGTTTGCCGTCTGTGGGTTGCCGCCGGGCGGCACGGTGCGCGTTCGCGGCTTCTCCGGCCGCGATTCGACGGGCATCGTGGAGCTGGTGGTGCCGGAGCACGGCATCGCGCGCCAGGATCTCGCGGTGGGCGCCGTCACGCACGTGTCCGTGGACTCGCAGCTGGTGCGAAGGGGACTGGGCACGCTGCGGGGCCGTGTGACGGGACCCGGTGGTGCGCCGCTGCCCAATGTGGCCGTGGTCGTGTGGGGCGCCGAGTCGCCCGCGCGCAGCGATTCGGCGGGGTACTGGCAATTGCGGCAACTGCCAACCGGCACGCATACGGTGGAGATACGCGCCCTCGGCTATCAGCCCGAGCGACAGATCGTGGACATCGGTGACGCGAGTGCAGGCAACGACCTGATCGTTACGTTGCATCGCACCGTCACACTCGACACCGTGCGCACACGCGCGCTGCGCGAGTCGCTGTTCGAACCCAACATCCGCGCGTTCGAGCAGCGTCGAAAGATCGGCATCGGCACCTATCGCGGGCCCGAGGAGATTGATCGGATCATGCCGTTCGAGGCGGCGCATCTCTTCAGCAGCGTCCCCGGCATTCGCATCATCCCGTCCATGCAGAAGAGCTTGTTCATGGGCAACAAGATTCTGCTGCGCGGGGGAACCACGGGAGAGCCGTGTACGCCAGATCTCGTGATCGACCGACAGCGTGTCAACTCAAACGTGCACGGTGGATTCATCGATCAATGGGTACTGTTCAGCCAGGTGCGAGCAGTGGAGGTGTATCAGGCGCTCACCGGCACGCCACCAGAGTTTCTCCGGGTCGGCAATGATTGCGGCACGATTGTCATCTGGACTGGGCGGCGCTGAAGCCGGTAAATGATGGGAGACTTCCTGCGGAAATCAGCAACGCTGGCGGCATTGCTCGCGCTGACGACCACCATGGCCTCGGCGCAGGGACGCCTGCGTGGCACGGTGTATGACAGCGTCGCGTCGAGACCACTGGCCTCGGCCTTTGTACAACTGGCCATGGTGCAGGACCCTGCAGTCAGTCGTTCGATACGCACCGATGATCAGGGGCGCTTCAGTCTCGACAGCATGCCGCCCGGTACCTGGGCCGTGGTAGTCATGCACCCTCGTCTCGATTCGCTGGGCATCGAACAGCTCTCGCGCTCGGTGAGCACCACAGGCACTGGTGAGCAGCGGGTCACCCTGGCTGTGCCGTCGCCACGCGTGTTGGTGCGCACGGTTTGCGGCGACGCGGTACCCGGCGAGGACACGGGATTCCTGCACGGCCGTCTGCGTCGGCTGCATGGCAGCGCCGCCAGCAATGGGCCGCGGGATACCGCCGACCATTCAGCCGGTCAGGTCGACGTGCAGTGGGTGGATCTTACCATTGCGGTGGCCGACGGACTGGGCATGCAGCGTACGCCGCGGCGCCTCACCGTCAACGCACGCACCGACGGCAGCTACACCGCCTGCGGTGTGCCCGCGGGCGGCACGGTCCGTGTGCGCGGCATCAGCGGCACCGACACCACGGGCACGGTGGAAATGGTGGTGGCGGACCACGGCATGGCGAAGCTGGATCTCACGGTGGGCCCGGTACGCCATGTGATAGAAGCGGCGACCGACTCAATGAGCGACGCGGCGCCGAAACGTCGAGGGGACGGTGTGCTGCAGGGCCGCGTCGTCGGGCCAGGCAACAATCCGCTGCCCGACGTGTCGGTGGTCGTGTGGGGCAGCGACCGGACGGCGCGTAGTGACGCCAGCGGCGCGTGGCAGCTCCGCGACCTGCCCGAGGGCACACACACGGTGGAAGTGCGCGCGCTCGGCTTCCGCGCGTCGCGACTTCTTGTGGACATTGCCGACCAACCTCAGACGGTGCTGGAGACCACGCTGGAACGTGTGGTGACGCTGGACACGGTGCGTACGCGCGCCATGCGTGATCTCCTGTTTGTTCCGGAACTTCGAGCCTTCGACGAACGGCGCCGTCAGTACCCCGGCTACTTTCGGGGGCCTGACGAGATCGATCGTATCCAACCGTTTGAAGCAAGCGACATCTTCATGGCCATGCCGGGCATCCGTCTGGAACACCGGCGTGAAGGTACCGCCATCCTGATGCGTGGCAAAGCAGGATTTCCCTGCGTGCCCGACGTGTTCATCGACCGCATGCGGATTATCCCGAGCATGGGACGCGGCATGATCGACGAATGGGTATATGCACGCACCATCCGTGCGGTCGAGGTCTATCCCGGACTGACCTCACCGCCCCCGGAGTTCATGCGCGTCGGCAACGAGTGCGGCACCATCGTGATCTGGACCGGGCGACTCTAATCCCGTTACGGCCCGCCGCGCGTGATGGACACGTTGCCGCCGCCCGGCTCGCCGCCCACGCGTGGCCGGTTGTGACGCAGGGGAACGGGGTACCCGAAGCGCCACTGCGCATTCTCACGACGCTCCTTGGGCACACTGGCGATGTTCTGGATCATGGGCAGCAGATCGCGCTGCTGGGGATTGAGCACCGGCACCGCCGTGTCCACCTGGGCCCAGAACAGTCTCCAGTACGCGCGCGTGGTGGCCTGCACGCTGTCGAGCGCTGCCTTGCCGGCCACGCCATCGGGCTGCTCGGCCAGGAAGCGCGCGAGCGGATAGTAGAGATCGCGGGCCTGGGCACTGAACACCGAGTCGGTCACCAACAGGCGATTGATCTGCTCACGAGTCAGGAAGAGCGAGTCGCTCTCGGCCAGCAGCAGGCGGTGGATGTTGGAGGTCTGCTGCAGATAGAGATCGGCAATGGAGTCCACGCCACGCCGTGTCCAGCCGCGGCGGTCGGGCGTGCGCACCGGTTCGATGGCCCGACGCAGTTGCTGCAGGTCGTAGGGCACGGACAGGTCCATCGTCACATCCAGCACCACGCGGAACGGCGTGCGTGAGAGCGTGCGGAAGGCGCGCGTGTCGCCGAAGCGCGGATTGACGTCGTAACGGAAACGCTGTGACGCCGCATCGAAGCCCCGCGGAATGAGCAGCGTGGGATCGGGCAGGGCCTGCGCACCCCAACCCTTGAGACCATTGGCGCCGTTCACCAGCTGGTCGACACCGGCCAACGGATTCTCGAACACCACGTTGACGCTGGCGTTGCGTCCACGAATGCGTCCGATGTTTGGCTGCAACATGAGATTCATGCTCTGCGTCCACGGCCCGCGGCAGCTCATGCGGCCCGCCACGCGACCCAGCTGGGACTCGAGGCAGTTGCGCACGTTGGATGGCGCCGAGGCCAAAAGCGCCTGCATCTGCGCGGCCGTGGCCGCGTCGCCGCCCGACGTGGTGGGGATGAAGGCGCGGTCACCGCTGCGTCCGTCGCCGTCCACATCACCACGCACGATGGGGGTGAATGGCAACCCACTCTGAATGCGTGTGAACAGCGTGAGCGCGCCGACCCGCGGAATGTTGGCGCCGGCCTGCACCACGAAGGCGTGCCGCGCATCGTTCACGCCAGCCGCCCACTCCTTGAGCGTCGGATCACCGAAGTTGGCGCCATCAAAACCGCGATACTGTCGGCGCACCTCCTGCAACGTGTAGCCGAAGGTGAACATGACCGGTGGCGGACCGGCTGCACCACGGAAGATTTCGGGTTGCACGGTGGCGGTGAGCTGCCCGCCGTAGCCGCGCAGGTCGCTGGTGCGCATGGCCACGCGGCCATAGTCGTTGCTGCGCCGCGATTCACGCGCGGACACGGCGCCGCTGGCCGCATCGATGGCGGCCGGAGTCACGAACATGGGGCGACTGCCTTCGCCGGCCAGTGTGAAGCGTGAAGTGCCCGCGAAGTTGGCATCCACGGTGCCGGGCTGCGCCAGATCATACGACGCGAGACCATCGAGGCGCAGCAGGAAGCTCTTCACGTTGCTGGCCCAACCGAGGCTGGCGCGCCAGCTGCGTGGCACGTCGAAGTTGGGATCGATGAGCGAGACGCTCGGTGCGCGCTCGGCGAGTGTGCCCGAGCCATCGAGACAGGTGCTGGGTAACGCCCCATTGCCGCTGGTGAGCGCGTTCCAGTCGGGGATGGGCACGGCACTGCCCACGCAGGCCAGCGAGAGCGTGCTGCCAGCGAGGCCCGCGCCCACCATGGCGTCGGTCAGCAGGTTGGGACGATAGAGATCGCGGAACTCGCCAATGCCGCCGCGGAAGGTACCCTGTAGGGTGCGGTGGAAAGTGCCCACCTCGGTGCCCATGGTGCCCTGGCCGTTGGTGCGCTGACGATTGTAGGTGTAGGTGAAGCCGGCGCGCGGCGAGACGCGCACGCGCGAGGGCGCTATGCCGGTGCGCACACCGAGCGCCTGTTCGAGTGCCGTGTTGCGTGGTGGGGCCTCGCCGAAGGCGCTGCCCTCGACACGCGCGCCCACGATGGTGTTGAAGTAGCGCGACGGATTCCACTGATGCGCAAATGCTGCGGCCGCATTGTAGGTAGAGGCATCACGTACGGGCTGCAGCAGCGTGCGCGAGTAAAACGCCGGCCGATTGGCGGCGAGATCGGCCACCGAGTTGTAGGTGTACTGGCCCAGCGCGTTGGTCACGCCTTCCTGTGTCAGACCGTCATAGCGTCCCCACAATGACGTGCGGAAGCGATGCCGACGGCCCACGGCGTTCCACGTCATCTCGTTGGCCAGTTCGGCCGTCCAGCGCGAGTCATTGGTCACGAGCTGCGGATTGCCGCCGAGCTGCACCGGTACGATGTCACTGGTGGACGCATCGGAGGCAGAACGCGCCAGCACGGTGGCGCCCGGCGCACTCACGTAGGGCGTGGTGCGGTCGCGCACACGGCTGACGGCGGCGCGATTCTGCATGAGCGTGGTGTAGCTCCTGCCCACGTACTGCGCGTGCACGAACTGTGCGCCCATGGTGAGCTGCGACTGTTCGCCGCCTGCCGCCGGCGCGCTGAGCGGACCGAAGGCCAGCGCGCCTTCGCTGTTGCGACCGAAGTATGAGGTCAGCGTGAGCGTGCGCAGGGTGTCGCGCACATTATCAAGGCGACCGAGCCAGGTGAGGCTGTTCTGCACACGTGACCCGGGAATGCCGCTGCCGGACACGGGCAGACCAATGCCGGCCGCGGCCGACTGCACCCGCAGCGCGGAGTCGGGCGAGAGCCCGGCACGCAACAGCGCGTCGCGATTGCCGCCAACGAGTGTGGACGGGTCGCTGACCGTCCGCCCCACGTCGAGGGCCATGTTGTAGGTGAGCACACGCCGAATGGCTTCACCGTCGGCGCCAACACTGGCGCGGAAGCCACCGTTGGTGAGACCCAATGAACGTCCCACGGCGTCGGTGACCTGCAACTGTGGCGCGTTGAGCGTGAGGTAGGCGTTGCGGTTCTGGAAGTTGCGATCGCCGGCCGCGAGGCGCACGTCGATGTTGGCCCCGGCAAAGCCACCACGCGTGGCATCAAACGTCGCACCCGTTACACGGACGTCGGCGCGCGCGGCGCGCGGCAGCTGGCCGCCGGGCAGCGCCATGCCGTTGAGTGTCGTGAGATTGGACGACACGTCGGCGCCGAGCATGCTGGGGCCGGTTGCGGTCATGACGACGCCGGGCATGGTGCCGGCAATGGTGTTGAGATTGCCGGCCGCGTTTGGACTCACGCGGCCCTGCACACCCTGACTCCACGATTCGGCGGCACCAACTTCCGGCGACGTGGCGTTGGCGACAATGGCCGAGGCGCGGACGGCACGATTGGCCCGCACGTTTACGGCCGCGAGTACCGCGGCCATGTCGCGCGCCATGGTGAAGTCGGCCACGAGTTCGCGTTCACTGCCCTGACGCTCGACGCGCCGGCGTGCACTGCGGAAACCCAGCGCCGACACGTGCACGAGATAGTCGCCCGTGCCCGGGTCGAAGCGCAGACTATAGCGACCGCTCGAGTCGGTGGTGGTGGTCTGTACCAGACGGTCGGGGCCGCGCGTGATGGCTACGGCCGCGCCGGGCAGCGCGCGGGCCGAGTCGTCGAGGACGCGGCCACGGACCACGTCGGCCCCCTGGGCGGCAAGCGGCCGGGCGGCGAAGACACAGAGCAGGCCAATAGCGGCCCCACGGACACAGGTGCGGAGAAAGGTATACATATTGGCTCACGACGGACGGGCCGTCGGAAAAGTTGCAGGCTGGGACGGGGCTCGACAGAGAATGCGGATGCAGCCCGGGGGCTGTTTCACAGACAGCCTTGGACCGTGTTTGGGTTTACGCGATTCGGCAAATCCCGCGACAAATTCCTCCGCACGTTGACGGCGGCCCGGGACGCAGGTGAGCATTCGACATGGGCCATACTCACCCGGACCGGAACACGCGACGTTGGCGCATGCTGCGCCGCGGGGCCTTTGTGCTGGGTCTGGTGAGCAGTGGGATGAACCGGCCTCTGTCGGGACAGGGGGCAACGGGCGCCGCGTCAGCGAGTCCCTCGGTTGCACAGGCCACGGTCACCATGATCGTGCCAGGTGACACTGCCCTGCGTGCGCAGCGGCTGGCCGCAGGGACTCAGGTGTTTGCGCTGACCCTGTTTCGCGATGGCGACGAGATCCCGGTGGGCCGTTTGCGGGATGTGCTGGTGCACGATTCGACCGCGTCTGTGCCGATGCTCCGGCGCACGCTCACCACCGAACGCGGCACGCTGCAGCTCACCGATTCCACGGACTCCGCCGAGCCGGGGCTCGCACCTCTGAGGCGCCGCAGTCAGCAGCAGAATCGTCGCGTGCTGCTGGAGTTCTCTGGGCGGCGTGTGCGCGGCAGTCTGGCGCCACAGGATGTGCCGGGTGTGCCCATCGACACCACGCTCCCGGTGGCGGCCTTTGATGCCGGCAATTGGGATCTGGTCCTTCGCGCGTTGCCGTTGGCGATAGGCTACACGGCGCAGTTTGCGGCCTACGATGTGGACGCCGGTGTGCGGCGCTATCAGGTGCAGGTGACGGGACAGACCACGCTGCACGGTGAGGCGGCGTGGGTGGTGAAGCTGGTCATTGGGCGCGGCCGCGAGTCGTATGTGTGGATTGGCAAGGAGACGGCGCGCCTGCTGCAGCTCGAGACCATGCTGAACGAAAGCACCATGTTGCGGCAGGTGCTCGTGCCCGCCGCTACGGAACGCGCACGATGACCGCCACGACGATGGCGATGAGCAACAGCGTGGGCACCTCGTTGATGGCGCGGCAGGCGGTTTCGCTGAGGAAGTAGTCGCCGCGCGCAAAGCGCTTGCGGGTGACCGATGCAAACCCGTGGTACGCCAGCAGCAGCACCACTGCGCCCAACTTGAGATGCATCCATGGCATGCGCAGCAAGGCCGGCTGCATGACCAGCATGGTGCTGCCCAGCGCGATGGTCACGATCATGGCCGGGGCCATGATGGCGCGCATGAGACGCCGTTCCATGATGACCAGCGTGTTCACGACCGCTGGCTCGTGGCGCTGTTGGACGTGATACACGTACAGCCGAAAGATGTAGAACAGCCCGGCGAACCAGGCCACCATGGCCACGACGTGAAAGGCCTTGACCCACAAATAGGCGGAAGACATGTCCGCCAATCTATCGCGACGTCCTCTACACCGCGCGCGAGAACTGCAGGGCGCAGGGCGCCGTGCGGCGGTGCGGGTCGAGCGGAAAGGCCAGATTGCGCAACACAAAACGCCCACGGGTGGTGACCCGCCAGCCATCGGCCTCACGGCGCAACAGGCCGTCCTCGACAAACGGCGCATAGGCGGTGGTCAACAGCTCCGCGTCGTCCTGCCAGAGTCGGTCGGGTAGTTCAGCCTGACAGAGCAGATGCATGATGGCGCGTGCTCGCCAGGCATCATCGCGGCTTTGCACATGCCGGCGGGCCATGGGCACCTGATGGGTGTCGATGGCGCGCTGCCAGGCGCCCAGTGCACTGTCCGATTGCACGAAGCGACCGGCCACTTCAGAAATGGCGCTCACGCCAAGGCCGAGCAAGTGTTCGCCGTCCCGCGTGGTGTAGCCCATGAAGTTGCGATGCAGCGCACCCTCGCGCTCCGCCACAGCCAACGGATCGTTCGGGCGGGCGAAGTGGTCGAAGCCCAGCCACACGTATCCGGCCTGGACCAGACGCAGCACGGCGTCGTGAAACAGCAGCATGCGCTCGGTGCCACTGGGAAGCTGGCGCTCGTCAATGCGCCGCTGATGGGCGCGCATCCAGGGAACGTGCGCGTAGCCAAAACAGGCCAGACGATCGGCGCCAAATGCGATGGCGCTGTCCACGGTGCGCGCAAAGCTGTCGCGGGTCTGCCGCGGCAGGCCGTAGATGAGATCGACGTTGATGCCAGTAAAGCCTTCGTCGCGCGCCATGGCCACCACGTCGCGTACGAGGGACTCCGGTTGCACACGCCCGATGGCTTGCTGCACGTCGGCATCGAGATCCTGCACGCCGAAGCTGATGCGTGTGAAGCCCAGGGCGCGCAGTCCACGCAGCTGCTCGCGCGTGACGAGGCGAGGATCGGCTTCGATGGAGCGCTCGGTGTTGTCGTTCAAGTCGAACGCGGTACTCAGATCGCCCACCAACCGTTCGAGCTGCGGCAGACTGGGGAAGTTGGGTGTGCCGCCGCCCCAGTGCATGGCGCTGATGGCTGGCCGCGCGCCGATGGCGCGGGAAGCCCAGGCGATTTCTCGCGCGAGCCGCGCCAGATAGCGGTCGACCACTTCGTCGCGCGTGGTCACGGTGGCGTTGCAGCCGCAGTAGAGACAGCGCGCCAGGCAAAACGGCAGATGCACGTAGAGCGCCACCGAGGCATCGGGCGCCGCGAGCTGCTGCAGATGCTGCTCCCATTCGGCGGGACCAAAGCTGCCACTCCAGTCGGGCAGCGCGGGGTAGCTGGTGTAGCGTGGGCCCGGGACATCGTAGCGCTGGGCCAGATCGCGCAGCTCGTGTTCCTGCAGGGCGGCAAGGTCCTGCGCCATGGGTGTGGTCATGCCGCCAGTATGACCCATGAGGGTGTGGCTTTCAGTCGGCGGCGGCCCCCGGCGGCTGTGAGGGTTTGTCTGACTGCAGTGATGCGAGGCGCTCGGAGATGGCCGCCGGCACGAGCAGGTTGTCGGCGATGGCGGCGAGTTCCTCGGCTTCACGCCAGCGGGTTTCGAGTTCGGCCAGTTCGCCTTCGAGGGCGCGGCGTTCGTCGTTTTCGTGGAGCGCCATTTCCAGCGCCAGTCGGTCCGCAGGGGGCATCTCGGAGAAGACCGTGAGGTTGTTCGGGTCAAGCGCGCGCCTGAGTGCCACGTGTTCGAGGATGGCCTTGGGGTCCGCCACGTTCGTCACGCGTTCCACAGCCTCAGTGATCATGTCATTTTCGGCGCCCGTACTGTTGACCAGTGGCAGCATGTTCGCGGCGTAGCGAAAGACTTCCGGGCCGTGTACGTCGCTGTATGTGCCGACGGCCAACCGTCGATGCGTGACGCCGAGTGTGCGCAGCAGGGAACCGGTGGGTTGATAGTCGGCATGGTGTAGTCGCAGGTACCATTGACCCTCGGCGTCGCGTCGGAAACGTGCGAGTGCGGCGCTGGCGGCGGAGAGGCGCACGGTGCGTCCGTTCTCAAGGCGTACGGGTACGCGGGGGCGGTGGCGCTGGAGAAGCGTGCGGCCGGTACTCACGAGCTGCACGCCGTTGTAGAGGGTGATTCCTCCCAGTAGGCCGGGCACGGCCACGTCCAGTCCGACGCCGGCGACGGCCACAGCCAGCGCACCCCCGTACCACAAGTTCTCACGACGGCGGCGCTCCCTGAATATCTGTCCGTAGCGCCATGCTGCAAACTCCGGCCGGAGCGGCTGACCAATGCGAATGAGTCGCGTGCGATCGGGAAGCTGTGCCATCCCGATGTGTTCAGTGGCCACACGGGTGCGAGTATCGCGGTAGCTGCGCTCCATCTCTTCAATGGCTTCCCAGCGAATGTCGAGCGGCGAGAGGTTCCAGCGTGCGCAGGACGGACAGACCACCCACAGGCGGCCGCGGGCCGCGTCAAACGCGAGCCGGCGTCCAACGGGAAAGTGCTCGAAGACGTCATTGCGACCCAGTGGGTCAGCGCAGAACAGGCAGGTGCTGTACATGGCAGTCAGAACGCTTGGGCGACGGATGGTCCGCATTGCCGGACCGTCGGTGTTACGCGGAGATCGTCAACAGCTCACGCAGAGGGAAGGAGTTCGCAGAGGGCGCAGAGAACTGCGGTCGGGGTTGAACTGCCTTGTCGCGGATGACACGGATGCAGCGGAAACAGCACGGATCAACAGCAGTTTGAAGAAAGAATACAAGGTACTCCTCTGCGCCCTCTGCGTGCTCCTCTTCTCTGCGTGAGCTGTTCAAAGGATCCGCTGCGCACACTCCCGCCTGTGTGTCGCCACTACCTCGCGAGCACCGGCACCGCCGCCCGCACCTGCGCCCGGGCACGGTCAAGCGCCGTCGTGAGGTTGACGGGGCCCACCACGATCTCGGGAATGCGATCGATGGCGCCGAGGTAGTAGTCACGCCACACGCTGAGAATGTGCTGCTCGTGTTCGAGCGACCCGCCGCGGCTCAGGGTGTCGCGCGAGAGGGCCGCCTGCGTCGCCAGCGTGCGCTGGGCGGTGGCCACGAGTTCATCCAGCGCCGCACTCGCCACCTCGCGCGTACCCTCGGCCAGCAACAGGCCCGTGGTGAGCGCGCAGGCGCCCACGTTGGCCAGCGTGGCGCTGCTCACATGTTCGATGCGATCGAGGTCGGTGTGGTAGAACTGGTCGGTGAAGTGCCAGAGCAGCACCGCCGGAATGGAGGCGCGCAGGAACGGCGTGTGATCGCTGCCTCCTTCGAAGGGATTGGCCTTCACCACCCAATTGGCCTGACGCGCACGGTCGAGGCAGCGATTGCGCACAAAGTCGTTGAACCAGTGGGCGCGAATGTCCTTCTCGGCCAACGGGCGGCCGCCCCATTCGCTGTGCTGATCTTCGCCACGCACCCACACCGCCGACGGGTCGGGCATCTTTTCGATGAGAAATGTGCCACCCGTGGTGGCCGTGTTCTCGCCCACCATATCGAGTGACATGCCCCACTTGATGCCGGTGCGGCGCAGCGAGTCTTCCTTGATGTAGCGATCGGTGGAGCTGATCTCGTCGCCCCAGAGGAAGGTGACTGTGCGCTGCGGTGTGACCACATTGCGTCGCACGAGATCGGCCGCCACCCGCGCCATTTCCGCCAGAGCGCCCACACCTGACGCGTTGTCGTTGGCACCGGGTTCCTGCACGTGGGCGGAATACACGAAGCGTTCCTGCGGCTGCGTGCGACCACGCACCTCGGCAATGAGTGTGCGCTCAGGGCGACGCGCGATGCGCACGTCGATCTCGACGTGTACACGCACAGGACCACGGGTCATGGCCGCTTCCAGTGAGTCACGCGTGGCCCGTGAGGCATAGAGCAGCCAGCCCGGCTGCAGCGTGTCGCGCGCGATGCCGGAGAACTGGATGGCGTGCCGATTGCGCTCCTGCTGGTTGATGGGTGGCAGCGTCTGCGCTGCAATGACGCCCAGCGCGCCGGCCTTGAGCGCGCGCGGGAGTACGACGCGCGCATTGCCGGTGGTGAAGACAATGCGTCCCGCCACGGGAACACGTGCGAAGTTGCTGTCAGCGCCAATGCCCACGTGCACCAGTTCTGCGCGCACGCCACCGGGTGGTGTGGCAATGGAGTTGGCGGCAATCATGTTGAGATTGCGCGCAAACGCTTGCAGAGGGGCGCTCTGGCCATCCAGCGTGATGGAGGCCGCAAGCGGCGTCCAGGCCGGATCACGCATGGGCCGCGACTCGATGCGGTATACGAGCCGCGCGGCTGCGGGTGCCGAGCTTTCCTCCACGTAACCAGCGGCGCGGAGCAGTGCGGCCACGGTGTCGATGGCGGCGTCGAAGCCCTCATTGCCCGGCAGGCGGTAGAACTGCTGCACAAAGGCCACGGTGGACTTGGCGCGATCCCCGTTGATGCCGCTGTGCACACTGCGCGTGATGGCAGAGAAGGCGGCGGGCGTAGTTTGCGCCTGTGCGCTGTCCGGCGCCGCGAGCAGGCTGCCGGCAAGTAGTGCGAGCGTGCCCGCAATGTTTCGCATCGTGTTCACGGTGTCACGCGAGGTGTTGGCGTTGCGACTGATCACAAGAAACCGCGTCCAGTTGGCGGGGACGTCTTCGATGTTGCGGGCAATGATTTCGAGTCCGTAGCGGGCGGCGGCGGACTCGCCGGCCACGGCGCCCAGGCTGCGGTCGTGCTGCGCGGCCACGTCACGCGCGGCGCCGGCGGTGTCCTCGTGGGGCACCGACTGCAGCCAGGGATGGCGCGCAAAGAAGATGCGGCACTGCGCCAACGCGACCGCGTGACTGCGCACGTCGCGCAGACCGGCCAGCGTGGCGCCCGGCGGCGCCATGAGGCAGAGGTGAATGGGCACCCGCAGTTCACCGCGCACCACCACGTCGGCGCCCGCGGCAGCCAGCGCATCGAGCGCCACTCGCACCGGCCCCACGATGGCGTTCTCCACGGGGATGACGGCATAGTCCGCGTCCCCCTGCACCACGGCGGTGATGGCGTCGGGAAAGCTGCGACAGGGAACGGACGTGGCCCCATCGGGCCACTGGCGGGCAATGGCGAGTTCACTGAAGGCGCCATAGGCGCCCTGGAAGGCAACACGAGGTTCGGGGCCCGAAGTCATGCTAGAACATATTGACAGACGCGCCGTCATGCCGTAGGCATTCAGGTATGACGCATCACGCCGCGCCCAGCCCCTTCAGCCGCTACTGGTATTTTATGCCGACCCGCATGGGCCCCGGCATGTTTGGCGTGCGCTGATTCGTCACCACCGCCGCGACACCGAGAGGCCCGTGCACTGCACGGGCCTCGGTCGTTTCGGGGTTCGCGCGCACGGCCCTCGTGGAGCACCACCGCCCGGCAACGGGCCACCACACGAGGACTGCATGATCATTGTCACCGCCCCCGGCATCACGCCGGACGCACTCGACCGGATTGTCGAGCACGTCGAGCAGGCAGGACTGCGCGCCCATGTCTCGCGCGGCGCGCAGCGCACCATTGTGGGCTGCATTGGCGAAGAGGGTCGTCTGGGCGAACACGGGCTCACGCAGCTCGAGGGCGTGGAGCGCGTCATCCCCGTGCTCAAACCATACAAGCTGGCCTCACGGGAGTTCTCGGTGGCCAACACGGCCATTCACCTGGGCGACGTGGCGGACACGGTCGTTGGTGGACAGGAGGTCGTGGTGATGGCCGGCCCCTGCAGCGTGGAGGGCCGCGAGATGCTGCTGGCCACCGCCGATGCCGTGCAGGCGGCCGGTGCCCGCGTGCTGCGTGGCGGTGCGTTCAAGCCCCGCTCGAGTCCCTACGCGTTTCAGGGCATGGGCGAGGCCGGTCTCGAATTGCTGGCCGAGGCCCGGGCGCGCACGGGTATGCCAGTCGTGACCGAGGTGATGGACCCGCGGCAGGTGGAACTGGTGGCGCGTTATGCCGACGTGCTGCAGATCGGCGCCCGCAACATGCAGAACTTCGCGCTGCTGAGCGAAGTGGGTCGAGTGCAGCGTCCGGTGCTGCTCAAGCGCGGGCTCTCCGGCACGATCACCGAGCTGCTGATGGCGGCGGAGTACGTGCTGGCGCAGGGCAACGGGGATGTGATGCTGTGTGAGCGCGGCATTCGCACCTACGAAACGGCCACGCGCAACACGCTCGACGTGGCGGCCATTCCGGTGCTCAAGCGCGAAACACACTTGCCCGTGCTGGTGGACCCAAGTCATGCCGGGGGACGCGCACATCTGGTGACGCCGCTGGCACTGGCCGCCGTGGCCGCAGGCGCCGACGGTTTGATTGTGGAAGTGCATCCCGATCCGGCGCATGCCTTGAGTGATGGCGAGCAGAGTCTCGAGTACGGTGCCTTTGGCGAGATGATGACCCAGGTGCGCGCGGTGGCGGAGGCTGTGGGCCGCCGCTGTGGTTGGCGTGAGGGCATGCTCGCATGATGCCCGCGGCCGAACACAGTGTGCACGGCAGTCCGCACGACGGTCCGCACGACGGCGTGCCCGCCCTGCGCGCCGCCATGGAGCAGGTGGACGATCAGATCGTGGCCGCGCTGGCGCGTCGTATGGCGTTGGCGCGGGCCATGGCGGACGCCAAGCAGCAGGTGGGCCAGTCCATTCTTGATCCGGCGCGCGAAGTAGCCGTGGTATCGCGCGCCGCCCGGACGGCGCGCCATCTGGGATTGCCGGACCGCGACATCCGCGGTCTGTATTGGAGCATTCTGGCGATGTCGCGCCGCGCGCAACTGGAGGTCAACGCGCGGCGCGAGCCGTCAGATCATGACGAATATCTCTGATGTCTGGGACTGCGTGATGACACGCGCGCTCAGCCGATGGGCTTGATGCCCGCCTTGGGTACGACGGCGCGGCCAATCGTGCCGCGGTCACTGCCGAACCAGATGCTGCGCGTCTTCGGATCGAAGACCATGTGCCGCACGGTGTTGGGCATGCGCGGCCCGAGTTCGGTGATGCCGATGAAGCCGTTGCTGCGCGGATCGAAGCCCACGAGGCGATTGGGCTGACTGCCGGTCTCCACGAACCAGAGGCGATCATTGTCGTCGACGGTCATGGCGTAGGGCAGCGAGGTGGCGCCGCCCGGCATGGCCCATTCGCGCACGGCGCCGCTCACCGGATCAAGGCGGCCGAGGAAACCGCGTGAGTAGTCCACATACCACACGCCGCCGTCGGTGGTGAGTGCAATGCGGCGCCCGCGCGCGCGCTCGTCGGGCAGCACATACTCGCGCACGCGCATGGAAACGGGGTCGATGGTGCCGACTTTGTTGGTGCCAAACAGGTTGAACCAGGGGCGGCCGGCCTTGTCGAGCACGATGCCGTAGGGGCGTGCGCGTGGTGTGGATACGGTGGCCAGCTTCACCACGCCCGTGGCCTTGTCGAGGAAGCCCACCATGTTGCTGAACTGCAGCGTGAACCAGAGGTTGCCCTTCTGATCAAAGGCAATGGTGTGCGGATCCTTGGCGGCAGCTTCCGGCATGGGATAGCGCGTGATCTTGCCCGTCTTGCCATCGATGCGACCGATCATGCCATTGCGGTTGCCCGCATACCACGCGTCGCCCGTGGGGTCGACGGCCACGGTGTGCGGATGTGTGCCGGGGTCGATCTCGAAGCGCTCGAACTTCTTTGAGGCCGGATCGAAGCGCGCCACATAGTTGCCCTCCTGTCCCACAAACCAGATGCGGCCGTCGGGCGCCACACTCGGGTCACGCGGGCGATCGGCGGCGCCCCAGGGCACGTCCCATTCCGTGAGCGCCACCGTGTCGGCACCAGCGGCGGGGCGCGTCTGTGCGTGCGCAACGGAAGCAACGGAGCAGGCGAGCAGCCATGCGCCGAATGCGGCAGAACGCGATGCGAGAGGCAGGCGAAGCGCGCGGGTCATGCGAAACCTCCGGGGGTGGGATCGAGCGGCAACAGCACATCAAACGTGGTGCCGACGGGCCGGTCGAGCAACACGATACGACCACCGTGCGCAGTGGCGATGGCCTGGGCAATGGCGAGCCCTAGACCGGCGCCGGTCTGCACCGGCAGAGCTTCAGGCTCTGCCGGTGGCGCCGACGTGGGAGCGAGCGCGGCGCCATGCACAAAGCGCTCGAACACCCGATCGCGCAGCGCTGCGGGGATGCCAGGGCCGACGTCGCTGACTCGTACCCGCACCCCCCGCGTCAGATCCGGCGCGGCTGCGCTCACGGCGAGCTGCACAGTGCTGCTCTTTGGTGCGTGCTTGAGTGCGTTGTCGAGCAGGTTGAGCAGCAGGCGACGCAGCAGCGCGTCGTCACCCTGTACCACATCGTCGCTGCCGGGTGCCAGCGTAGCGTCAATGTCCGCCTGCAGGGTGAGGCCGCGTGCATCGGCGAGCGTGCGCAGACTGCGCAGCACACTGAGCACGAGCTCGGTGATTGCTACCGGGCGCCGTGTGATGAGGGTACCGCCGGCGTCGGTGCGGGCCAGCAGCAGCAGGTCGTCGACAATGCGTGAAAGGCGAAGCGACTCGGCCTGCACGATGCCCAGCGCCTCGCGATACTCGGCCTCTTCACGATGCGCGCGCCGCAGCGTGACCTCGGCCTCACCACGCACAATGGCGAGCGGTGTGCGCAATTCGTGCGAGGCATCGGCCATGAACTGCCGCTGCGCACGGAAGGCGCGATCGACGCGTTCGAGCAGGCCGTTGATGATGTGTGTCAGGCGCCCGAGTTCATCGTGCGGATTCACAACGGGCAGACGCTCGTCGAGGTTGGCGGCGGTGATAGTGGCCGTACGGGCGACGATGGCCTCGAGCGGTGCCAGACTGCGGCGCGCCAGCAGAAAGCCCGCCGCAATGGAGACGAGCAGCGCGAGCGGAATGGCCAGCAGCAGCGCGGTGCGCACCTGACGCAGCAGCGCGTGGTCTTCAGCCTCGGACAGCATGACGGCGACAAGCAGCGGTGGTTCATCCTCGCGATTGTCCGGTTCCGGCTCCACGCGCAGCAGCGCCACGCGATACATCGAGTCTCCCTGCGTCGCGCGGCGAATGGCCACGACGCTGTCGGGCAGGAGGCCGCGCGCGCGCTCGTCGCGCACGCTGTCCATGACGGCACGCAAGCCAGGCGGTACCTGCACCACCGGGGCGTCGCTGGTACGCGGCTGCCGTGCGGCCACGACTTCCATGCCGCTGATGGACGCCGTGTCATCGGCAGCATCCGCGGCATCGGCAGTGATGAAGATGTCGAGATCTCCAACGCGCATCTCGCGCAAGGCGGCGCGTTCGTAGGCGCCGGGCACTTCTTCCACGTCACCACGTGCGGCGGCCGCTCGGCGTTCGGCCACAATGGCGCCGGCCACGGCGCGCGCCGACTCACGCACCGTGGTGGCGGTGCGCTGCGAGACAGCGCGCGAGAGTGTAATCCATCCCGCCGCCGCAAAGAGCACCAGCAGACAGGCCAGCACGCTGGCATTCCACAGCGTGAGGCGCGTGAGAATGGATGCGCGCACGGGTGCTCAGGCCGGCGGTGTGGCGGAGAACACGTAGCCCAGACCGCGCCTGGTGTGGATGAGGGGTGTGAAGGGCGCGCGGTCGATCTTGGCGCGCAGGCGATTCACGTACACCTCAACCGCGTTGGTGAACGGGTCGTGGTTGTCATCCCACACGTGGGCGACAATCGCGCTGCGCGAGAGCACCTTGTCCACGTTGCGCACGAACAATTCGAGCAGCGCGTACTCCTTGGCCGTGAGCGGAATGGCCGCGCCAGCGCGCTGCGCCGTGTGCGCCTGCAAGTCGACCACCAGATCTGCCACTTCCACGCGCATGGGCTGCAGCCCGTCGGGTCGTCGCAGCAGCGCGCGCAGTCGCGCGAGCAGCTCGCCGAAGTCGAAGGGCTTGACGAGATAGTCGTCTGCGCCGCTGTCGAGACCGGCGATACGATCGGCGACGGCATCACGTGCGGTCAACATGAGCACCGGTGCCGCATTGCCGCGCGCGCGGAGCGTGCGCAGCACCTCGAAGCCATCCATACCCGGCAGCATGACATCGAGCACGATGGCGTCGTAGGCGTTGAGTGCGGACTGGGCGATGGCGGCCTCACCATCTGCGCAGGTGTCGACGGCATATGATTCCTCGCGCAGCCCGCGCGCCACCAGGCGGGCGAGTTGCGGGTCGTCTTCCACCACGAGCAGGCGCACGCCTCAGCTCCTCACGCGTGAAGGCGCTGCGGTGCGCCGCTTCTCGAGCGGTCGACGGCGGAACCAACTGGCCACGAGATAGAACTCGTCGAGATCGTGAGTGGGAATGTCGGCACCCTGTGCGTCGGGGCCGCTGAACACGCGCTGCATGAGCTGCTCCAGGGCCGCGTGCTCCTCCGGGGTTTGCGGCGCGGGCAGCTCGGCGCGCACGGTGCCACGTCGGACGAGGTACAGCCATTCCCGTTCGTCCGGCCCCGCACTTCGATAAACGAACGTGAGGCGCTCCATGTTGGCGTGGAAGTGCTGGACGCGGTCGTGCAGCCAGCGCACGAGGGCCAATCGATCGCGCAGCACCCGCGCCTGCTCGAAGGCCAGGGACTCCGCCGCCTGCTGCATGGCGTCTTCGAGGCGGCGCACGGGCGCATCACTGCGTCCTTCGAGCAGGTCGCGCACCTCGTGGGCGGCCGCGCGATAGCCCGCCGCGTCGCCGGCCCCGATGCAGGGACCGGCGCAGGTGCCGAGGTCGTGGCGCAGGCAGCCGGGAGCGCGCGTTCGGCCGCGCGCCTGGGGTCGTTCACCGGCGAACCAGAGCGGCAGAGTGCGCGTGCTGCCGGTGACCCGAACGGTTTCTTCGATCAGGCAGTCGCGAAGGCCGGTGGCTTCAGCCAGCGCGCGGACGGCGTCGCGCAGTTGTGCCACGCGGCGGAATGGGCCGAACAGCGCTTCAGCCTGTGGGTCGTCGGAGCGTGGCACGACGCGCAGCCCGGGCACCGCACCGCCGGTCACCGCCACGTAGGCGCGCGGCCAGTCGTCGGCCACCATCATGCTGTTGAAGTGCGGGCGATACTGCTTGATGAGGCGCAGTTCGCGCAGCAGGGCGCCAAACTCGGTGTTCGTGTACTCCCACTCAATATGGAACGCGTGCCGCAGAATGCGCGCGGCCTTGTTCCGCCGGCCCTTGGCGCGGAAGTAGGACAGGAGGCGGGTGCGCAGCACGCGCGACTGGCCTACGTAGATGACCAGGCCCGTGGGGCCGAGCATGCGGTAGACGCCGGGCCGGTTCTGCACGGACTCGCGCACGAGCGCCCGCAGCTGCTTGCGCTGCGCCGGCGTGGACTGCGGGGGGCGACCGTGGAGGCGGACCGTGGGCTCGGTCATCCGGTCAAGGTACTTGCGTGCCGCATCGCCGCGCCAAGGTTAGCTTCTCGTCACACTCCCCCTCCCTCCCACCCGTCCCGCCGTGACTGCACCGGAATCGACGCACGAGGTGACCCGTCTGCTGGAAGCGCTGCAGGCGGGCGCGGAAGGTGCGTCTGACCAGCTGGCACCGCTGGTATACCATGAACTGCATGCGCTGGCGGTGCACTTCATGCGCCGCGAGCGCGAGGACCACACGCTGCAGCCCACGGCGCTGGTCAGTGAGGCGTACATGCGGCTCATGGGGCAGCAGCAGGTCTCCTGGCAGAATCGCGCGCACTTCTATGGGATTGCGGCGCAGGCCATGCGGCGCATTCTCGTGGATCACGCGCGCCGTGCGCGGGCCGCCAAGCGTGAGGGCGGCGAGCGGGTCACGCTCGATGAGTCGGTCGCAGACCACAGCGAGCGCTCGGTGGACCTGCTGGCGCTGGACGATGCCCTCAATCGTCTGGCGGTGGCCCTGCCGCGTCAGGCCCGGGTGGTGGAACTGCGCTTCTTCAGCGGACTCGACATCGACGAGACGGCCGAGGTGCTGGGCATTTCGCCCGCCACGGTGAAGCGCGACTGGACCTTTGCCAAGGCGTTTCTGCAGCGGGAAATGGACATGCGCTGAGGGGGCCGTCCCGTCCGGTAGGTCCCGTTCAATGAAATGAGCCAATCCCCGGCGGCGCTACGCGTGTCAGGAAGACCCGCTGTGTGGCTCATCGACGCCACCCGGCTCAGTCCTGAACCTCAACCGGGAAGCACCCATGACGCCGTGGGATAGAGGCAAACGAAGTGGATGGTCAACCATATGGACTGGTATGGCCGCCCTGATGGTCCTTGCGGGGTGTGGAGATTCCTCCGGACCCAAGGCCATCGCCACGGTGAGCATCTCTCCAGCGACGCTGCAATTGCAGCCCGGTGAGACCAGCAACCTGACGGCCACGGCGCGCGACGCAGATGGTAATGCGTTGACGGGGCGCAACCTGGTCTGGAACTCGGGCAATCCGGCAGTGGCCACGGTGTCCGCCAGCGGACTCGTCACCGGCGTAAGTGACGGAACCGCCACCATTACGGCGACGGCCGGGAGCATCGTGGGTAGCGGCACGGTCACGGTGCGCTCGTCGGTGGTCAGCATCTCGCTCACGCCGTCTACCGCCGAGTTGGTGGTGGGACGGGCGCCGATCACGCTGGCCGCCAGCGTGCGCAGCAACAATGGACGGGAACTGACAGATCGTCCGCTGCAATGGAGTTCGTCGGCACCCACCGTGGCGACAGTGAGTGCCAGTGGCGTGGTCAGCGCGGTGGCACCAGGACAGAGCACGATCACTGCAACCAGTGAAGGCGTGTCGGGATCGGCCGTGATCGTCGTGGCGCCCGACCCCTGTTCGGTGGTGCGTACCATCACGCTGAGCCAACCGATTTCGGGCGCCCTGCGCGCCACCGATTGCCGATTGGCCGACAGCACGGCGGTACAGCGCTTCGGCTTCACGCTGACGACGCGCACCAAGGTCGAGATCCTCATGAACAGCAGCGAGATCGACTCGTACGTGTTCGTACTGGATTCCGCGCGTCGGGTGGTGGTGCAGGATGACGATGGTGGTGGCGGGCGCAACTCGCGCATTCTGCGCACGCTGCCGGCCGGTCGCTATGAAATTCTTGCCAACGTCTACGACGCCGGGTCGTTCGGTTCGTATCAGCTGTCGCTGCTGCCGGCGCCCCCTGCCTGTGTGGTGGGTCGCGCGCTGTCCTTGCCGGCCACAGTGAATGCAACGCTCGATCTCAATGCCTGTCGGCAGAACGATGGCAGTCTTGAAGATCGCTACGATCTCACGGTGACGAGTCGCGGTGTGTACCGCGTGGACATGAACAGCTCGGCGGTCGACGCGGTAGCCGTGATTCTCGATGAGGCCGAGCGGGTCGTGGCGCAGGATGACGACAGCGGCAACGGCAACGATGCACGCATTGAGGTGCAGCTCGATCCGGGCCGCTACACGGTGCTCGCGCGGGCGTATCCGGGCCAGACGGGTGCGTACGCGCTGTCGGCCCGGGTGGCGATCGATCCGTGCGGCGTGAATCGACTCATCGAAGTGGGGCAGGTCATCAACGGCGTGCTCACGCGTGATGACTGCGCGTTCAGTGAAGGAGGCGGAGCACCGCGCTATCTGCAGCGCTACGGACTGATTCTCAACCAGCAGACCACGGTGCAGGTTGAGATGACGAGTACGGCGGTGGATGCGTTTCTCATCGTGCAGAACGGACAGAGTGGTGCGGTGGTGGCCTCCAACGACGATCTGGGACCTGGCACCACCAACGCGCGTGCGGTGGCCACGCTGCCAGCCGGTGCCTATATCGTGAACGTCACCACCTACGATGCCGGCGAGACGGGGGCGTTTCGGTTGTCCGTGGTGGTGCCCACTCCCACCAACGTACAAGTGCAGGTAACGCCGGGCTCCCTGTCGATGCAGCCCGGACAGTTGCAGCAACTGGCGGCCAATGTGAGCGGGTCGGCCAACACGGCGGTGACGTGGAGCAGCAGCGATGCCAATGTGGTGAGCGTGACGCCACAGGGCGTGATTCGCGGTATCACGGTGGGCAGCGCACGCATCACGGCCACGTCGGTTGCCGATCCCACACGCAGCGGCTTTGCCACGGTCACGGTCGGCACGTCGGGCGCGGGTCCCAACCTCGACATTCCTGCCGTGTATCTGGTGCAGGCGGTGCAGCAACTGGATGGTCGCGTCCCGTTGGTGGCGGACCGCCAGGCTGTCGCGCGCGTCTTTGTGCGCGCGAGTGTGTCCGGTGCTCCGCAGGCTGCCGTACGGCTGCGCGTGGTGCAGAACGGCACAGTGGTTGGCACCTACACGGGCATGGCCACACCAACGCTGGCGCCGGACGAAAGCTGCTGCTCGGCCAACATCGCCATTCCGGCCAGTGTGGTGAAGCCAGGCATGGGCATCGTGGCCGAGGTGGATCCGGACAACCTGCTGGCCGAGGCAAGCGAGAGCGACAATCTGTATCCGCAGAACGGTCAGCCGCTGCCGCTCACGGTGGTCAACATGCCGCCGTTCAACATTCGCATGATTCCGGTGCAGCAGGCTCGCAACGGACCGCTGGCGCAGGCCACCACCTCGCTGTTCAACACGCTCCGTGTGGTGTGGCCACTCGCTGCGGTGAACGCCACGGTGCGCACGCCGCTCATGATCGACTACACGGTGGCCACCCAGGGCTTCGATGACTGGGCCCGTCTGGTGCGCGACATCGAGATCCTGCGTCAGATCGAAGGTGGCGCCGACTTCTACTATGGCCTCCTGCGCACGCAGGGCACGAGCGGTGTGCTTGGCCTGGCCAACGGCATTCCGGCGCGCACGGCCATCGGCGTGGATGAGTTCTCCGACTTTGGCGCCGAGGAAGCACGCATTACGTTCGCGCACGAGATGGGGCATGTGCTGGGATTGCGTCACGCCCCCTGTGGTGGCGCTGCCGGGCCCGATCCCAACTATCCGTTTGCGGATGGTCGCGCTGGCGTGTGGGGCATGGACACGTTCTTTGGCAACGTGCTCAAGCCGCCCACCGGCACTGATATCATGACCTACTGCCCCAACCAGTGGGTGAGTGCGTACAACTATCGCAAGGTCTTCGACAACCGTCTCGCGAGTCCGAATGGTGCACGCATGGCGTCCACAAGTACGCTCATGGTGTCCGGTGCCATATCGCGTGGCGTGGTGACCGTGGACCCGGCATTCTCGGTGACGACGGTTCCCGCCACGAACGCGACGAATGGTCGCTACGAGGTGGAGGGCCGTGATGCCAACGATGTCGTGTTGTTCCGGTGGGGCTTTGATCCCTATCGCGTGGAGGACGGCGAAGAAGGATCGGAGGCCTTTGTCGTGGCGGTGCCGGTGGCGCCGGCCCTGCAGGAGCGCGTCGCCCAACTGGTGGTTCGTGAGCGCAACGGTGTGGCCCGGTCCACGCGTGGGGCTCGGCATGCCGTGAGCGAGCTCCCCGATCTGATGTCACTGCGGCGGCGTGGAGCCACGGCGTCGATTGCGTGGTCTGCCGCTGACGTACCCGCGGTGATGGTCCGCTCGCGAACCTCGGGTGAGATCCTCGCCATCGCGCGACGGGGTGCGCTGGACCTGGAACCCCTGGGTGACACCAACGCTCTCGAGGTGCTGGTGTCCACCGGTGTGCGCAGCGTGCCGCTGCAAGTGGATCTGGCACGCGGAGCACTGCGCCGATGAACACCTCCTCAGTCCTTCGTGCAAGCCTTCGTCCGGACAGTCGCATACTCCGGTTTGCTCACACAGCTCGCAACGCCACCAAGGGAGACGGTATGACACGCATGTCGATAGGTTCTGCCACGTCACGTCGATGGGCCATGCGCATATGTACACCGGTCATGCTGCTGACCCTCTGCGCTGCGGCTCCGGCCGCGGCGCAGAGCCGGGCGGACGCGGGGCCTGGGTCTGCCGTCGCCATGCAGGACGCGTCGCAGGACGCGTCGCTGGACGCCGTCAATGCGCTGGTGCTGCAACGCACCAAGGCCAAGGGCGCTGGGCCCTCCGCCGGCGCACGCAGCAAGACCAAATCGGCGACGTCGCCGGCACGCAAGCCCTCTGATGCGGCGGCCGCTGTTGCACCACCCAAGGGTTGGGCGCCGCTGCCGTCCGCGCCGCGACCCGCCGCCAAGCGTCGCTGAACGTCGGCGAGCTTCCACCACGGACCATGATGGTCACAACAACAGGGCCCGGCACCAGAACATCGGTGCCGGGCCCTGGGGTATTGCGGCGGTCAGCGCAGCGTTACGGCATCCAGGAGTCGTACGCTGGTCACGTGCCAGGTGCCGTTGCGCAGCGAGAGCTCGGCCTGTGCGCGTGCGCTCTGCCGTCGGTTGGCACCGAAGGGTGAGCGCACCGTGACGGTGAGTGGCATGACGGCAGTGGCCTCGTTGCCGTTCAGCGCCACGTCGGCGTCGCCATTCACACTCGCGCTGATCCGTTGTTCACTGGCGAGCGCCAGCCATGCGTCTCTCGCATCGCCACGCAGCAGACGCGCCGCGCCATCGCGCGTGCCAAGCACGCCCACCGCATCACTGACCGCGCCGCGAATGCGCACCGCCGATTCGGCGGCCGACAACGTGGGGGCCTCACGCGACGCCAATCGGGTCGACTCACGCTCCCCCGTCACCGCGGATTCCACCGGCGTTGGGGCCGGTGTCGGGTCTGGCACCGCCACTGGTGGCTTCGTTGGCGGTCGAACCGGTGCGGTGCGCGATGGCGGCGTCTGCTCTCCGCCACGCACCGGGGGCGGCGGTTCGCTGCGTGGTGGCGGCAACGGCGTAGTCACGGCGCCCGACCCCTCGCCAATGAGTCGACCGGTGATGTCGCGCTGCGGCATGAGGGCCCGCGGGTCTGGGTCGACGAGCGTGCGCGTTGCGGTGGCGCTGCCCTCGTCTAGCGATGCGCCATCGACTGATCGAGCTGGAGCTGGTGCGATGGCCAGATAGCCCACACCAGCCGCGAGGACGGCACAGGCTGCGAGGAGCGCGGACAAAGGGATGCGGGCCAGCAGGCCCGGTCGTGAAGCCGCCGCACTCGTCGACACCAGCGGTGCGGCCGCCGCCGCAGTGCCTGACGCAGGCGGTGTATGCCCTGATGCGACCGTGTACTCCGCTCGCACGCGCTCAAGTGCTTCGCTGAACGCCTGTGCCGTGGGGAAGCGGGCATCGGGTTCATGCTGCATGGCACGCTGCACGATGTCATTGAGCACGGCCGGTGTGCCAGGCACCAGACTCTGCAACGGCGGCGGTGTGTCCTGCAGCTTGCGCAGGATCAGCGCATAGTCGGAATCGGCCTCGAACGGCACACGGCCGGTGACCAGTTCGAACAACACTGCGCCCATGGCATACACATCCGTGCGGGCATCCACCTCTTCACCACGCAATTGCTCGGGCGCCATGTAGAGAGGCGTACCGACGGTATGTCCCGTTTGCGTGCGACGATGCTGGCCACGGAGGCGCGCAATGCCGAAGTCCATGACCTTCACCACGCCCGCGCTCGAGACCATGATGTTGGCCGGCTTGATATCGCGGTGCACAACACCCATGTCGTGTGCATGATCGAGGGCATCGAGCGCCTCCATGCACCACGCCACCACACGCGTCCACGGCAAGGCCCCACTGCGCTCGACGAGCTGCTCGAGGGTTTCGCCGCGCACGAACTCCATGACCATGTGCAGCTCGCCGTCATGTCGTTCAAGGCCGTGCAGGATGGCAATGTGCGGATGATTGAGACGAGCCAGCGCGCGGGCCTCACTGAGAAAGCGGTCGACGAGATCCTCGCGGTGGCCCAGTTCCGGACGCAGCACCTTGATGGCCACGTCGCGTTCGAGCAGACGGTCGACCGCACGGTACACGGTACCCATGCCACCGTCTCCCAGTCGTTGCACGATCTGGTAGTTGCCGACCACCCGGTCGATCATGGCGTGACGCCCTCGTCGACGACATCGATGATGACCACGGAGATGTTGTCGTGCCCCCCGGCCTCGCGCGCCCGGGCGACGAGCTGTGCGGCGCGCTCCGCCGTCGGGACCGCCGCCGCCAACACACGGCTGAGTGCGTCGTGCGCGACCAGATCGTACAGGCCATCGGTGCACAGCAGCAACCGATCGCCGTGGCGCAGCGCCACGGGATGTGTCCAGGCCGTCACGGCCACTGCATCCTGACTGCCGAGCGCGCGCGAGATGACATTGCGGTCGGGATGCTGGCGCGCGTCATCGGTGGACAACAGCCCCTGACGCACCATATGCATGACCGCGGAGTGGTCCTGCGTCATGACCAGCAGGTCGCCATCACGCAGCAGGTAGCAGCGCGTATCACCCACATGTGCGCACCAGACCGCACCATCCACCAGCGCCACCGCGCAGCAGGTGCTGCCCATGCCCTGTTGCGAGGGCTGTTTGCGACTGGCCTCGCGAATGCGTGCATTGGCGGCCTGTAGCGCCTCGACGAGCGTGGCGGGCCAGGTCTGCTGCCGTTCTTCGACCGCGCGCTGCACCGTCTGCACGATGGTATCGACAGCGAGCGACGCGGCCACTTCGCCGGCCTCATGTCCTCCCATGCCGTCGCACACCACCGCCAGCCCCTGCAGGTCATCGGCTCGGCTGTCCACGCGCAGCGCGACCGCGTCTTCGTTGATGCTGCGCACGCAGCCCACGTCGGTGGCGGCCGCGGCGTGATACTGCCGCTGCCGCCCGAGGGCCGCCACTCGCCATTGGTCGTTGGTGCGCCGGATGGCGTCAGCCGGCTTCATCGCTGCGTGGTCGGGTCGCCGATCCGCAGCAGTTCCATGCCGTAGCGGATGGGGATGGCGAACGACACCTGCACATCGGCAGTCTTGCCTGCGAAGTAGATGCCGACGACGTTGCCCGACACATCGAACATGGGCCCGCCGCTGTTGCCACCGCCGGTGGAATTGATCGTGAGCTGGTAGGTGTCACCACTTGGCGCGTAGGTCATGAACCCATCGCGCACTTCGGCATCGGCGGCGCGCAGAATCTTGCCGATGTTGCCGGCCGACAACGTGGGATCAGGCAGCGTGCGCTGCTGCATCTCGCGGTTGAACATGTCACGCGACTTGATGACCGTGATGACCTCCTCTGACACACCCGGATATCCCATGACTGTCACGGCATCGCCCTGACGCGTCTGATCGTAGGTGTCCGACATGGTGACGAACGGCAGCGCCTGCGGGGCGTCCACCTTGATGAGCGCCACGTCGTGTCGCTGCGAGGGGCGCACGTTGCTGGCTTCAAAGGGCGTAGGGTCCTTGGGGAAGCGCACGTACAGATATTCCACCCGCGCCTGGAAATCGCCGATGTCGCCCTTGGGACCGGCCTGCCGCGTTTCTGAGGGAATCCACTGCTGCGGAGGCCGGGTGATGATGGGCTGACCGCTGGCGTCGAGCATTGGCTGACCGGAGCTGGGATCAATGAGTGGTCCCACGTCTTCCGCATCAAAGCGATACCAGGTTTGCCAATTGTAGGCCACGTGGCGGTTGGTGAGGATGAAGCCGTTCTCCGACACCACGAAGCCCGAACCGCGTGAGCTCACGCCAATGGGGCGTCCCGCATACTGATCGAGCGTGAGGGCCGGCTCGATGCTGTTCTGCACTTGTACGTATGCCGGCACGACATCCTGCCCATTGTCGAGGATGCGGCGCTTCTGTCCCTTCACGCGATACTCGTTGGGAACCAGGCGGTGATACACCTGACCGCCCGTCCCGCGGTAAGTGAGCTTCCAACTGAAGTCCACTTGCACAATGGCTGGTGCGTTGCGCGCCGCAATTTCGGCGGGCTGCAGTTGCTGAGACAACGCGTTGGCGCGCGATCCCTCGCGCCGCAGGCTGTCGAGACCACTCGCCGCTGCGGCCGTGCCGGATGCAAGCTCCTGCGCGGTCTGCCAGCGATTGAAGCCAACCACGCCCAACGCGACCACAAGCACCCCAGCCATACCCAGCAGCATGTTGCGCTGAGACTGCGAGCGGGTCTCGCCGATGAGCCGCTCCACCGTGGCCTTGCCAACGGCGCCCGGCGCGGGCTGGCCTTTGGCGCCTGGCTGCGCTGATCCGCCATCGTGCTTGCCACCCGAAGCGCCTCCTGGAGCGGCTCCCGCAGCTGCTGCACCGGCAGCGATGCCGACCGCAGGCGCACCCAGTCGTGTCTCCACCACCTCAAAGCTGCCAATGCGTGTGGCCTTCACGGACCCCGCGGGCCGGGGATCGAGATCAAACTCGATCTCCGGACCTCCGGCGCCAAGTTGAATGACGTCGCCGGGTGTGAGGACGTGCTCGCCCATGAGACGCACCTTGTTGACGAAGGTGCCGTTGCGACTGGCAAGATCACTGAGCACAAAGCGCGCCGGATCGCTGCCATCGCGACTGATGCGGGCATGCTGACGTCCCACGAGATCATCGCGGTCGGGATCGAATCGCACCTCACACGAGGGGTCGCGGCCGAAGGTCAGCGTGCGGACGTTGGCGAGAGGAAACTCCTCGCGCTGATTGGCTTTCGATCCTCTGAGGTGGTGCAGGACGACGCGATCCATGGGTGGTGGTCTCCGGGCGGCTGACGAGCGAGTGAACGAGCGGAAGGAAAGGCCCGCGCAACGGGCATCACTTCACCACGCGCAGGCGGCGCGCATTCCGGCTCATGAGCCACGAAGGCGCGGGGCTGCGCGTGTTGAAGCGGACAGTCCCCATTCCCGTCGCTGTCCACTTCGAGGTTCCTCACGCCGCCCGACCAATCAGGAGCTGTCCATGCTGCGCTGCCGTCCGTTTCGTCGTCCGCTGTCCTCAGCACTTCACGCCACGGCGTTCCTTGTCGCCGGACTGCTGACGACGCTGCCGCTGCGGGCGGCGCAGGCTCAGTCGGCCCAACGGTGGTCCGTGCAGGCATCCGGACTGCACGTGGGTGTGTTCGGCGACGCGTACGAAGGACTCAAGGCCGGCCTTGGCGGCGAAGTGCAGCTGCGTTTCACACCGGGCGTCTGGTCATTCGGGGTTGGCGGGCAGGCGTCGAGCCACGGCACCACGGGCGCGGGCTTCGATGGACAGACCGTCATGTTGCAGGGCGCATTCATCGAACCGCGTCGGGTGGTCGACATTGGCAGCAGTCGTGTCGCACCCTATCTGTCGGCGCGACTCGCCTATCTGCAGCAAACCATCGACTTCACCCTCAGTGATGGCGTGTCGGTGCTGGATGTGAACGCCGAGGCCAGTGGTGCCCAGGTCAACGCCGGCGGCGGTCTGCTGGTGCGTCTCTCGCCGCGTGTCAATCTCGACCTGGGCGCTACCTACGGAGTCATTCGTTTTGGCGACGTGCTGGTGAACGTGCCGGGATTCGGTCAATCGAACGTGGCCGGTACCAGTGGCACCGGCCAGAATCTCGTGTTGCGCGCGGGCCTCGCCATCGGTCTCGGCAAGTAGTGGCCTGAGACGGCCCGATGCGTTGCCGCCGTGAGGAGTTACTCGCTCGGGTCCATGTCCACCTGGCCGCTCAGTCGTCGCGAGAGATGGGACCAGTTCATGCCAACGGCCAGCAGCAGTGCGGTGCAGATGAGCACGACGTGCGTGATGCCACGTGAGGAGCGCGCGCTCACGATGCCCACGTCGATCAGCAGCCACACCAGCCCACCCGAGATGGCCAGCACGAGCAACGCGCCGCCGAGTCCGATGGAGCGGCGCGTGGCATTGAGGAACACGGCCCAGCCGCCCATGAGCGCGAGCCCGAGCAGGAACTTGAGCGAAGTCGGGCCCGAGGTGCTGACACCGGTGCGCAGCGGGGCGATGGCCCAGTGATAAAACGACAGGCCTTCAGGATTGTAGGTGGCAAACACGAGCACGAGAGCGCTCACTGCACGGGCTGCGATGCCGCCAAATCCGGGTCCGTTGGCCATGAGTCGTTGAGGAAAGTGACAAAGGGTGGCTCGCGCTGTCGCGTCAGGCGCCCGATCGGGCCCGGCGCCATTGGAGCAGCGCGGCGACCATCCAGACGATGGCCGCTGCGATGAGAAAGAACTTGAGGCTTGCGGCGATTCCGGCAAGCAGGACGGTTGAGCTCGAGACATCTTGCGCCACGCCGCGAACGACAAGACGCCAGAGCAGCAGGTTCTCGAGCGCGTCAAGCGGAATACAGGCCAGCGTGGCCCAGGCCAGTCGGGCACCCGTCTGGTGCAGTGGCGCCGGCGTCGGTACCGCGTGGGTGAGCAGCAGCCGCAGGCTGGTGAAGAGCAGCATGGGGTAGGCCACGAGAAAAGCGCCGTCGACACCCAGACTGACGAGCGCGCTTTCGGATACACCGGCACTCTTCCAGATGCCGAGAATTTCTGACGCGCGCGACGCCGTGAAGGCGAGTTCGAGGCTGACAATGCCCCAGGGCACACCAGGCTGCTCGAGTGGCGCCCCGATGCCCAGGAGTTGAATGAAGAGGATGGGCGAGAGTGTCGCCCAGAAAAGCCATCCCAGCAGTCGCATGACAGGAGCCTAGCACCGGACATTCGCGTGCGGAACGGTGAGGTGCTAGCGTTCGCCATGGACCTTTCGGTCATTCCCTGGGAGGCGGTGCTGGGTATCGCCGTGGGCTTCGGTCTGGCGGCAGCGGCCGGATTTCGGATGTTCGTGCCGTTGCTGGCCGCCGGTGTGGCTGCAAAAGCCGGCGTGTTGGAGCTCTCACCGGGGTTCGTATGGCTGGCCAGTACGCCGGCGCTGGCGGCACTGGGCACGGCCACGATTCTCGAGGTCGGCGCCTACTCGGTGCCGTGGCTCGATCAGTTGCTCGACGTCATTGCCACGCCAACGGCGGTGGCTGCCGGCATGCTGGCGGCCGCCAGCGTGGTGGTGGACCTGCCACCGGTGCTCAAGTGGACCGCCGTGGTGCTGGCCGGCGGTGCGGCCGGGATGACGCAGGGGGCGACGGTGTTCACGCGCTTCAAGAGCACCACGCTCACCGGAGGCCTTGGCAATCCCGTGGTGTCGGCACTCGAGCTGGTAAGCGCGGTGGTCACGAGCGCGCTCGCGATTTTCCTGCCGCTGCTGACCTTGGTGGCCGTGCTGCTCCTGCTCGTGTTCTTCACACGGCGCGTGCACGGTGTGGTGTTTGGCCGAGGTGGTGGACTGCGGGCGGGTGCGGCAGACGAGGTGACACCGGGGGCGAGGCCGCGGGTGCCGAGGGGGCCTGGCTGAGGATTGGAGGGTTGGAGAACTGACGGTGTGAGGATAAGAGGATCTGGGGATCAGAGAGGCGGGCGTCGGGGGCCCCGTACAACTGGAGTCCCCGACGCCCGCCCCTCCAATCCCCGGATCCTCTTATCCTCACACCTTCTGTTCCAACGACGCCGGCGGACTACCGCGAACCGGTAGCTGGCACCAGAACAATCCGCCGAAACTCCACCGCCGTGTGATCGCCCTGCAGGTAAATGGGCCCCGGCTCACCTTCATTGCTGTCGAGCGCCCCACCCGTAATGCCCGGAATGGTCTGATCGGCGATGATGGTTCTGCCATTCAGCACCACGGTCACGCGTCGACCGACAAGTGTGATGTCGAAGGTCTGCCACTCTCCGGGACCGCGTGACGCGTTCTCATTGGGTACGAGGAATCCGTAGACGCCACCCAGATGCAGCGATGACGGCTCCTGCGCACCGCTGTCTTCGATCTGCACTTCATGGCGGCCGCGCAGATAGATGCCGCTATTGCCACCCTTGGGATAGCGGAACTCCACGTGCAGGCGGAAATCGGTGAAACGCTGCTTCGTGGCGAGGTTGGCGCCAGAGCGTGCATTGGTGAGCAGGCCGTTCACCACACTCCAGTTGTTGCGCGCACCGGGCAGGGGTTCCCACGCGTCCATGGCGGTTCCGCCAAAGAGCACGATTTCCTGGCCCCACACCGGTGCCGCGTTGCGTCGCAGCACCGGCGCACGCGTGCCGTTCACGCGATGCACGGCACCATTGGGCAGGGTCAGGGTGCCCTGCAGTCGATCGTCGCTGAGCGTGGCCTCCATCTGCAGATCATTGGTACCGGCTTCCCACTGTGGAGGGATGGCAAAGCGCAGGGTGCTGCCGTCGACGTTCACGCGCGCAATGGGCCGGGCGCTGCCGCCACCAGCGACAAAGCGGCCGACCAACGTGCGATTGCCCGACAACGTGACTTCGAGCCACGACGGATAGCGTCGACCGTCACCTTCGACCGTGAGATCCCATCGACCGATGACCGCGGCGCTGGCCGAAGCGGGTGCCTGTGCCTCCAGCACTGATGGCGTCGTCGGTACGCCAGCCATCAGTGTTGCTGTCAGCAGAACGCCGGTGCATGTAGCGCGACGCAGTTGGCTGGCGCGCCGCAGGGCAGAGTAACGCATGCGAATTGGTCAGGTGGAGGAGGGAGGGGCATCGGTCTTGAGACTCTCGGCTGCCGACAACGCCGCCGCACGTACGGCGGCGCGAACGCGGGGCGACGTACCACAGCGGCAGAGTACCCCGTCAAACGCCCGATCGATATCGGCATCGGTGGGTGCAGGGTTGTCGCGCAACAGCGCCACGGCGGTCATGACCTGACCCGACTGACAGTAGCCGCACTGCGCGACGTTGCCATCGGTCCACGCCGCTTCCACGGCGTGCGTCACGCGTGCCACCTCGGGGGTGTGCACGGGCGCGTGCAGGCCTTCAATGGTGACGACATGCCGCGTGCCAACGCGGCCGATGGGCAGGACGCAGGCGCGTGATGGCACACCGTCCAGCCACACGGTGCAGGTTCCGCAGAGCGCCATGCCGCAGCCAAAGCGTGTGCCCGGCAACTGCAGGACTTCGCGCAATACCCAGAGCAGCGGCATCTCCGGCTGCACGGTAACGCTGTGCCGCTCGCCATTCACGAGCACGGTGTGAGCGACAGGTTGACTCATGTTGGCCGCTGCTCCGTTTCCCGGGCCACAAAGCGTGATGAGCGTGTGGGGCGCAGTGGCAGGCTGCGGAGGCGTTCACCGGTCAATCGCGCCAGCGCATTGGCCACGGCGGGCGCGATGGGCGGTACGCCCGGTTCGCCCACCCCACCCGGTGTTTCGCCGCTTGGCACGATGTGCACGTCGATGTGTGGGGTATCGCGCAGAGCCAGCAACGGATACTCGTGAAAGTTGCGCGGCGTCATGCGTCCGGCCTCCATGGGAACGGCCCCGTGCAGCGCGGCCGTGAGACCAAATACCACGCCACCTTCCATCTGCTGGCGCACGCCATCGGGATGCACGGCCACACCACAATCGACCGCCACCACCACGCGGTGTACTCGAAGCTGCAGGGTATCCGATACCGACACCGTGGCAACCTGCGCGACCACGGTGCCAAACGCCTCGTGCAAGGCCAGACCCAATGCCGCGGGGCGGCCGTCGGGGGCGCGGCGCGGTGCATCCGACCACTCGGCTTCGCGCGCCGCCGTTTCGAGTACGCGGGCCGCCCGTGTGTGTCGCTGCAACAGACGCAGTCGATACTGCAGTGGATCGCTGCCCGCGCGTTCGGCCAGTTCATCGATGAACGACTCGAGAAAGAACGCATGGTGCGAATGCCCCACGCTGCGCCACAGTCCCACCGGCACGGGGAACTCGAGCTCGCGATGACCCACGCGCAGTGTCGGCCACTCGTAGGGTTGATCCCAAAGGCCTTCGGCGGCCGTGCGATCCGGCGTGTGTGTGGTCCACGGAAATTTCACGCGACGCGAGAAGGCCTTGAAGGGAGACTGCGACGCCGTTTGCGCCGTGATGGCCGTGGGCTGCCCGGATGTATCCAGGCCGGCGCGCAACAGCGCTGCGCATGCCGGTCGATAGATGTCGTGCTGCAGATCATCGCCGCGCGACCAGATTGTGCACACCGGCACACCGGGTGTTGCGGCCGCAATGCGCGCCGCCTGCGCCACCACGTCAGCCTCGAGTCGACGGCCAAAGCCGCCGCCGAGCCGTCGTTGGTGCACGACGATCTGCGCTTCGTCACGCTCCAGCACCTCGGCGACGGCACGACGCGTGACGTCGGGCATCTGTGTTCCGGTCCATACCGTCACGGCGGTGTCAGTCACCAGCACCGTGGCGTTGGGCGGCTCCATGGTGGCGTGCGCGAGATAGGGCGCATCGTACGTGGCCTCGTGCACGGTGTGGGCCGCCTGCAACGCGTCCTCGGCATTGCCGCGAAAGCGGTGTGGCAGTCCGGCGTCGTTGCGCGCGACACTGCGTAGTGTGGTGCGAATGCCCTCCGATGACAGCGCCGCGTGCGGGCTGTCGGTCCATTGCACGTTGAGCGCGCTCAGTGCCTGCTGCGCCTGCCACCAGCTGTCTGCCACCACGGCTACGCCTGGTGCATCCCCATAGTCCGAACCCGGGAGCGGCACGACGGTGCGCACACCGGGGCGCGCGCGCGCAGCCTCGCCGTCATATGCGCGCACGCGACTGCCCAGTACCGGCGGCATGATCACCGCGGCATAGCGCGTGCCTGCCGGCAGTTGATCCATGCCAAACTGCAGTTCCCCCGTGGCCGCGTCTTTCGCGTCCAGTCGCACACGCGTCTGCCCCACCACCGAATAGGTGGCGGGATCCTTGCGCTGCACCTGCGTGGGACGCTGCAGCACGGCATCCGCGACCAGTTCACCATAGCGCGCGCGGGTGGTGCCCGATACGACGTAACCCCGCTCGGTGCGCAGCGTGGCCACCGGGACGTTCCACCGTGCAGCGGCGGCGGCCAGCAACTGCGCACGGGCGGTGGCGCCGGCATCGCGGGCCACGTCCCACACGTCGCGCACACTCGACGACGCGCTGGTCATCATCAGGCCCACCTCACGCGCCGCCTTGGCCGCAAACCAGCGCAGGGCGCGCGCGGGCGCTGTATGCTCGTCGTCGGGGTGCAGTGGCAGGCCGTCCACCACGGCCGCCACGTTGTGGTAGATGCGATCGATGGGGGCGGGCACGGTGCGCACGCGGCTCCAGTCGCAGTCCAGCTCCTCGGCCACGATCATGGCCAGGGCTGTGTGGATGCCCTGCCCCATCTCACTCTTGGGCGAGATGATGGTGACCGTGTCATCGGGGGCCAGCGCCAGCCAGCCGTTCAGCGCCACATAGCCGGGCTCGAGGGACGGCGTGTGTCCCGCCCGCAGCCGTTGGCGCGGCGGCGAGATCGACCAGCCCAGAATCAGGGCCCCGGTGGCGCCCAGCCCTGTCAGCAGGAAGGTCCGTCGTCTCATATTCAAGGAAGATGGAGGCCGACGCGACGTCCGGCACCCACCGATCCTTCCTTTTCGCTGCGATATCCTGCCATGACCGTGTCCCGCCGCCTTTCTGCTGGCCTTGTGCTGTTCAGCCTGACCGCGTTCTCCGCCTGCAAGGACGAACAGACCAAGGTGGCCGAGGCGGCTGCGCGCATTGCCGAGCGCACCCAGGTGCTGGCCCCGGATGATGTGCAGATCGTGAGTACCGACGGTCGCACAGCCTTGGAGATCATCGGGGATTCCGTGCATGTGTTTCACGAAAACAGCACCATTCGTGTGCCGGCCACGCACATCGAGAATGTGCGCTACGCGGACGGCCGTCTGCGCTTCGACATCAAGGGCATCGGCATGAAGATGTTCGAGGTGGGTGACGGCAAGGAGGGGGCCACCTTCCGCCAGGCCGATGCACTGCAGTTCGTGGCCGTGGTGCTCGATCGCCAGAATCAGATCGAAATGGCGGGCAAGACTCCGTAGTGGCGGGTTCACCTCTTACGCCGGATACAACGATGTCGCGTTCGACGATGCGCAACTGGTTGATTCTTGGTGTGGTCCTTTCGGCGTTCAGCGTGGGGGGATGCGGAAGTGACCGTGGTGGACGCGTCAGTTTCGCCGGCGACTCCACTGCCACCGAGCCTCTGGCGGACGGCGATGTGCGCATCACCAGCACCGATGGCGCGCTGATTCTCGCGGTCATCGGCGATTCGGTGGTCATTCAGATGTCCGACAGTGTCAGGCAGGCGGTGCGGAGTGACATTCAGAACGAGGCCGCCGATGCCGGTCGTCTGGGTGCGATGATTGGCAATGCCGTGGGCGCCGCCGTGAACGCCGCGCTTGGCATCTCGATACGTGTGCCGGCCGAGAACGTCACCAATCTGCGCTACGAGAGCGGCAACTTGCGCTTCGACGTGGACGGCGGTCCGAACGTGAAGGTCAAGTCCAGCAACGGCGACAGCGCCAACACCATCAGCAACGGCAAGAGCAACGGTGGGGCCTTCACCGAAGAGGACGCCACACGGTTCATCGACGCCGTGCGGGCGGCGCAGGCCCGCCGAACCGCCATGTAGCCATGGCGGCCGGCGCCGCAGTCGCGCAGGTCAGGAGCTGCAGCTCAGCATGGAGCAGCCAGCTTTGTGACGCGCCCAGTCGGGCCGCCGCTCCGCCAGCGCGGCATGGGCTGGTTGTTCCACGTATGGTGTGCGCATTACCTCGAGCAGTGTGTGCACCAGTGCATCGTCGCCGGTGGTCGCGGCGTCGATGGCCTGCTGCGCCACGTAGTTGCGCAGGACGAACCATGGATTGACAGCATGCATGGCGGCGCGTCGCTCGGCGACTGAGCGAGACTGCGCACTCACCGTGCGCTGCCATTTCGCGAGCCAGGCAGCCAGACGTTCGCGCGCCGCGTCGCGCCGTGCGTCATCGTAGAACACGTCGCCCAATGCGCGGAGTGGATCACCATCCGGCAGCACGTTGTCCACGTTGCCCAGCGCGCGGAAGAAGCGCGTGAAATCCATTTCTGCGTCGTAGAGCAGCGCGTAGCCCTCGCGCACAATGTCGTCAGCCTCCGCGTCGCCCGGCAGCAGTCCGAACTTGGCGCGGTTCATGGCCTCGTACTCACGCGCGTACACCGTGGCGTAGTGGTCGATGGCCGATTGCAGCGTGGCCTCGTCAGGAATGACGGGGATGAGCGCCTCGGCCAATCGCACCAGATTCCACTGCGCGATGAGCGGCTGCTGGCCGAAGCGATAGCGTCGACCCTGTGCGTCGGTGGTATTGGGTGTCCAGCCCGGATCGAAGTTGTCCACCCAACCGTAAGGCCCGTAGTCGATGGTGAGCCCGAGGATGGACATGTTGTCGGTGTTCATGACGCCATGCACGAAGCCCACGCGCATCCAGTGCACCATGAGCTGCGCGGTGCGCTCGGCTACCTCGTGTAGCCAGGCAACCCGCTTGGCGCTCGCCTCGCCTTCGAGATGCGGAAAGTCCCGTGCGATGGTGAAATCGACGAGGCGCGTGAGCAGAGTCACGTCGTCGCGTGCCGCAAAGATCTCGAAGTTGCCGAAGCGAATGAAGGAGGGCGCCACGCGACAGACAATGGCGCCGGGTTCGAGCGCCGCGTTGCCGTTGTAGAACATGTCGCGCAGCACCACGTCGCCCGTGCGCACGAGACTGAGTGCGCGGGTGGTGGGCACACCCAGGTGGTGCATGGCCTCACTGCAGAGAAACTCGCGCAGGCTCGAGCGCAGGACCGCGCGTCCGTCGGCCGTGCGCGAGTACGGTGTGGGGCCGGCGCCCTTGAGCTGCAGTTCCCAGCGCTCGCCGCGGGCATTGAGCGCCTCGCCCAGCGTGATGGCGCGCCCGTCTCCCAATTGACCGGCCCAGTGCCCGAACTGGTGGCCACCATAGCAGGCGGCGTAGGGCTGCATGCCGGGCATGAGCGCGTTGCCACCGAACACCCGCGCAAAGTCGGGGTGGATGGGATCGCCAGGGGCAAAGCCCACCAGTTCGGCCACGTCGGCCGCGTGCGCCAGCAGCGAGGGCGCGGCAACGGGCGTGGGCTCCACGGCGCTCCAGGCCGCGCCCAGCACCTGTCGGCGCGTGTTGACCGGGTCCGGGTCGCCGGGCAGTTCGCGCACGAAGCGGTTGTCGAAGACGAGGGGGCGGAGTGAAGTTGTCACGTGGTGCAATCTAGCCTCCCCACATCGGAGATCCTGATGGTCATGACCGTTTCTGCTTCCCTGCGCGCGCGCCCGGCCGCGTGGCTGACGTTGGCGAGTGTGCTGCTGGTGGCCGCATGCGGTGGCGAGTCCAAGTCCAACGTTCCGGATAGCGTGGTGACCGTGAATCCGTTTCCGGAGGTCACGCTTTCGGCGGTGGCCCCGGCATCGTACGAGGGTACGTTGCCCTGCGCGGACTGTTCCGGACTCCGCACCGTGCTGGCCATCTGGCCCGACAGTGTGTATCGCCTCGCGCAGACGTATGAGGGCAAGTCGACCACGCCCGTGGTGACGATGGGGCGGTGGCGACTCAGCGAGTCGGTGGTGTCGCTCGAGACCGACAACGGCATTCCCATCCTGTACCGTCGCGTGGGGGACGATACCCTCACCCTGCTGGACCAGCAGGGTCAGCCGATTGCCTCGTCGCTCAACTATTCGCTGCAGCGCTCCGCCTCCATGAATAGCCTGCGCGAGCCGGCCGCGTTCACCGGCACCTTCGAGTACATGGCCGATGCGCCTACCTTCCGCGAATGCGGTTCGGGACAGACCTATCCGGTGCTCATGCGTGGTGACTACCGCAAGCTCGAACGCGCGTTTCTGGCCGCCAAGCTTCCACCGGGCAGTGGTCAGCAGGTGGAAGTGCGCGCTCGCTTTCTCGAACGGCCGGCTGACATGGAAGGCCCGCGCGACCGCGACGTAGTGGAGATCGTGTCCTATGTGGGTCCATCGGCCAATCCCGGCTGTCGTTGAGCCGGGAACTGCCTCAGAACCCCTGGACTTGTAGAGGTATGGCCAACACTGATCTTCAGCAGAACGCCGGTGGTTCGGGCAATGCCGGCACGCCCTACGGCAAACCGTCACCTGACACGCTCAAGAGCACGCTCACGCCTGAGCAGTATGCCGTCACACAGCAGTGCGGCACCGAACCGCCATTTCAGAATGCATTCTGGGACAACCACGAAGCGGGGCTGTATGTGGATGTGGTGAGCGGCGAGCCGCTCTTTGCCAGCATTCACAAGTTCGACAGCGGGACCGGATGGCCGAGCTTCACGCAGCCGGTGGCACCCAACGTGACTGAAGTCGAAGACCGCAGCTACGGCATGCGGCGCGTGGAGGTGCGCAGCAAGCACGCCGATTCACACCTCGGTCACGTTTTCCCTGATGGGCCGCGTGAGGCCGGTGGCATGCGCTACTGCATCAACTCGGCGTCACTGCGATTCATTCCGCTCGCAGAACTCGAAGCGGCCGGTTACGGTGCCTATCGTGTGGTCTTCGAAGGAGGCAGCGCCCATGGCTGAATCAGTGGCGGGTGACCGTGTCACCGACGTGGCTATTCTGGCCGGTGGCTGCTTCTGGGGAATGGAGGAGATTCTCCGTCACATTCCCGGTGTGCTGGAGACCGAGGTGGGCTACACGGGCGGCTGGTTGGAGAACCCGACGTATCACGACACGCACGACAGCAAGAGCGGACACGCAGAGAGTGTGCGCATCGTGTTCGATCCGACGGTGCTGACGTACGAGACGTTGCTCGAAGACTGGTTCTTCCGCATGCATGACCCTACCACGCTGAATCGTCAGGGCAACGATCTCGGCACGCAGTACCGCAGCGCCATCTTCTACACCAGCGAGGCGCAGCGTGAGACCGCGGAACGTGTGAAGGCGCGTGTGCAACAGAGTGGCCTCTGGACCAAGCCCATCACCACCGAAATCGTACCGGAAGCGCGGTGGTGGACGGCGGAGGGGTACCACCAGGATTATCTGCAGAAGAATCCCGGTGGTTACACCTGCCACTGGATGCGCTGACTCAGCCGACTTCCCGGATACGGAGCGCCCCTGAGGGACAACGGGCCACCGCGGCGCGCAATTCGTCGTCGGTGGCCTGTTCCGTTTCAATCCATGGTGTTCGACGGGGGTTGAAGACGCGGGCGTTGGCCTTGACGCAGTTGCCGCTGTGCTGGCAGAGCCCCTGGCGCCATTCAATGGCCAGCTGCCCGGCCGGGTAAACGCGGGTGATGGCCTGCGGATCGGTTGGAGCGGGAGTGTCGGCCATGCGATCTCCAAGTGGCGGTGGTTGACAAGTCTAGTCTTTAGGAGTTGAAATTGACAAAGGATCCGAACGATCGAAAGTCAATTGCTCCAAAAAAACCACATCGTCGACATGATCAATAACCGTCCATCAAAGAAGCCGCTTATACTTGCGCACGGAATTAACTCCGATGGTGACTGGCAAGAAAGCGCATCGAAGTTGCTTTCATCATTCTTTGATTGCCGTCCATACAAGCATGGGCACTTTCGGGGTATCCGGATACTCGACATAGCCATTGAGTGGAGGGTTATGGCGTTGTCGATTCTCTTGATCGCGTTTGGCATTATCACTCCCTCTCTTCACGCCTCATGGTTGTACTGGTCAATAGTCGTTGTGTTGCCCTGCCTCGGGTGGGTTCTTTCAAGACGCCGATTTCAGATCGAGGTGGAAAAGTTCTGTGCTTTTGTCGGCGACGGCACCAACGGAATGGAGAGGCCGTCAATGGTTGCGCACAGCTTCGGAAGCTATCTCTCATATATGTGGGTCAACCGTTCACCTGTGCGTCGAGTGGATCGGATCATCTTTTGCGGTAGCGTACTGCCATCAAGCATCGATTGGGCAAAGCACCAGGGCCAGTTTGTTCTGGTTTGGAATGAGGTTGCCACCCGAGATCGCGTAGCAAGAATGGCGGGTACCTTCTATCGCCTGATTCCTGGGCTTGGGGGATCCGGATATAGTGGATTTCGAGAGAACCACGTTTGGGTGGTTAGCACCAATCCTTTTACCTCTTCATTCTTGATTCATGTGTTACCGTCTCGGGTGATAAACGCATTCTTTCCGGAGTACTCGCACTCTGGCTCACTCCTCGAACTGGACCATTGCGCCAAAGTGTGGCTTCCTGTATTGCTTGGCATAAGTCCGAAAGAATACTGCGAGTTCGTTGAGGCCTGCGTTGTCGCATATCAAGCGGATCAAGAGAAGAGATACGAAATTCTAACTGTTGCCGAGGAGGAACTTTGGGTAATCCCCCCACTTGTAGGGG